>NZ_JAUBQM010000004.1:87283-161633 GCF_036701245.1 Microcoleus sp. Pol14D4 | reverse complement strand
AACTAATAACTAATAACTAATAACTAATAACTAATAACTAATAACTAATAACTAATAACTAATAACTAATAACTAATAACTAATGACTAATGACTAATGACTAATAACTAATAACTAATAACTAATAACTAATAACTAATAACTAATGACTAATGCTTTTCACCCAAAATAGCATAAACCACAGTCTCTTCTTTTTTCCCGCGCAATTGAATCGAGCCTACTTTTTGGCCTTCGTAGCGATCGCGCACGTAAGCAAAAGTCCTCGCCGTCACCAATAAATTAAAAGGACTGTCAGAAACAATTTCCTTATTCATCGCCTCCAATCTAGCAGCAACATTGACAGCATCGCCGATCACAGAATAATTCAAACGCCGGGAACCGCCGACGCTGCCCGCAACTAACTGTCCGGTATGCAAACCAATACCAAACTTAATTAAAGGTTTGCGTTCACTTCTAAGCTGCTGATTAAGTTGGTGCAGCCGTTCGTGCATCGCAATACAAGCCGCAACTGCATTCAAAGCATCTTGTTGAATTTGTCGATATTCGGTATGGCAAAAAGGTACCCCAAAAACTGCCATAATTGCATCACCGATGTATTTATCTACAACACCGCCGTGATCCATAATACAGTTAGTCATCGCTTCCAAATAATTGTTCAACCAGGTGAGCAAATCTCGCGGTCGCATTTTTTCTGAAATCGAAGTAAAACTACGAATATCCATAAACAGCACCGTTGCTGTAAGTTCTTGAGGTTCAAGTTCTCCCTGTTCAAATATCTCAGCTTTGCGTTCCCAAATAAGCTGAGCTGTCTCCGGAGCGACGTGCTTTTCAAATAACCTCATCAACTGCTGTTTTTCGTACTGTTCCCGCAGTTGCAAAGCAGTGCCAGCTAAAATGAGAGTGCCGATAGGTGCAGCAATCGGAACCCACCAAAAAAAGAAGCCAAATAGCAAAGCAGCAGCCGCAATCCAAACAACAGGCAAACCGAGAGCGATCGCAATTCTTTCTTGAACACCTCGTTTGTACAGAACCAAAGCGGTAAGCGGGCCAATACCCAATAATAACAAAATTTCTAGCAGTACCGGCAGCCGCTGCAGCAAGCGTTGATTGAGCAAATTGTCAACCAATGCTGCATATAAATAAACCCCAGCCGTAGTCTTGTTGAGAGGTGAAGATATGGGGTCTAAACCCGTAGCAACTATGCCAACTAAAACTAACTTATTGGTCAGAGCGTCTGCAGGAATCCTACCTTCTACCACATCAACAAAAGCATAGGTAGATAGATTTTCTGTTTTCCCCGGCCAGTTAATCCAAACTTTTTTTTCCTGCTTATTTTTTGACTGTGGAAGCAATACTGGATCTTCGGGGTTAACAGCATTGTACCTGTGAGTCATGGCTAAACCGAAATTAGGAATGCCGTTGAGAAAAATTTTTGACTCGCGGCTAATACCGTCGCTATCGGCTTCTTGGCTGATGTGGCCGACACCTGCGGCGGCTGCTTTTAAAGATGCTACGGGTTCTTCTTTGAGGGTTCTAGGGAGTACAACTTTGCCGTTGGCGGTAATTGCCGCGGCTAAAATATCATCTTTAGGGCTTGGATCGAGGAAAAGAATGTCAAAACCAACGGCTGTGGGGGGGGATTTTTTGAGCGCTTCTAGCAGTTGGGCATAGCGGTTGCGAGGCCAAGGAAATTTACCGTATTCCTGCAAGGAATGCCGTTCGATCGCAATTACCGCAATTCTTGAGTCCCATCCGGGATTTGGCAAAATTCCCGATTCTCGAATTTGAAATAGCGTTTTGTATCCCAAATATTCAAGGGGTTTCCACATTCCCAATTGCAGGATCACTACAGACATGATACCTACTACTGCTCCTGTCATCCAGGGAGGGTTTGTGGCTATATAGTGCCGCAGGCCGAGCAGTTGATTTTGTTTGAGATGATCGAGCCATTTTTTGAACTTCATGCAATTAATTTTACGCAATCATTGACATTAGACTCCGATTTTCGATAAGAGTTATATCAATCCTCAATGAGTCGTAATTTTTTTACCCCATCTCAACCCTCCCCCGATCGAGGGGAGGGAGTAAGAAATTCACAAATGATGCGAGGATTACTATATATCAATTCCGGTTGCACTCCTAGGGATTGTTAATTTTTGACAGTTTACTCTTGACTCGGTATCTGAAAACTGAATAGTTGAGTGTTAACTGTTGACTCAATTTGATTATTTAGATGCAACCGGAACCCCTAATATAGTCATGAAGTTTTACAATACCGTAATGGCGAAAGGTTAACGCCAAGTTTCTTTATTTTGACTAATCTGTTGGGCATCTAAATTATATTTGTAGGCGGGCGGGACACCTCACAATAATTGCATTAAACTTGACTTTAATATTTAGACGCGACTGGGCTGACGAAGTTTCACCGCGAAATGCTTCGCCCCTCTACGAAATAATCAACTCAAATAAGACTTACGATCTAACTTACTTCCTCAGAGACTGCCCGCGCACTTTACTCGCGACGATATGTTTTTTAGGGAACTGCGAGGCTATAATGCCGTTCTGTGATTGACGGGCCTCGGACTACGATTTTGAGACGGCGGCTTGGAGGTAAAATTCCTTGGATTTTGAAGTTGCCATTTCGATCGATCTTAATCGCTTCGCTGTTGACATAAATTATGTCGATCGGGTTAATTTGACCGCTGAGGTGATAGATATTGCCACTGAGTCTCAACAACCTGCGGACTTTGAGTTTAGCTAGGCGAGGGCTGGCTGAGGGCGCCACGGGCGAGGTTTGAGGGAAAATTGTGGTGGCGTTGCCACTGTTGACAACTACTTCCGAATCGATGTTGCCGGATACTACGACTGCACCTTCAATAGTTTCGACGGCGGTTTTGCCGCCACCGACGCTGACGCCAAATGATGTGCCGCGAACTCCGGCAACGCCTTCTGGGGTTTCAACCCTGACTGGGGCGGTTTTGGCAGAACTTTTTTGTTGGGCAATTTGACTGGATTTGCCGAGTCCGCTGAAGGTATTGAGGGCGACTATTTGGTTTGGGGGGATAATTGTTGAGGTGTTGGCTGCGGGAGTTGTCGCAGCAGTTTTGCCGATCGACAACCTCACTCGCCCCCTGCTGACAAAAATCACTGTGTCTTTTTTGCCACCTGCACTGCTTGACAAATTCGATATTCTGACTGCGGTTTTTTCGGCCACTTCCACGATGCCGGTGTGGTTGTCGATGCCTAAACGGGCTGTGGAATCGGGGCCGGTGATGATTTCGTCTCCGGGGGCAAGCAGCCGATCGCCCACAACCGCCGGCCGCCCTTTAAAGCTGACTGTACCGCGAATTTCTTCTATTTCGAGCGATCGTCCGGCCGCTGTTCCCTGGGCGTTTATCGTCTCTGCTGGGGAGGAATTAGCCGCCACTGTTGCCGGATTTGTTGGAGATTTTGAGGCTGTTGGCAGTGCTGGCGGTCGATCGACTGAGATAATTTTAGTAGGGTTCGACGGCTGTTTGGGGGATGGATAGAGCGGACTGGCGATCGTCGCACGACCAAGCGCCAGACAGGCGAACACAGCTAACGACAAACTTAGGAGCGGAATTTGGGTCGAGCGGCCACAGGTAAAAATTTTATTCATAATTTCAATTTTGTCATATTGAAGTTTCTAGACTTCCTTTCCTGTATCAGACACCCTAAATCCGGCAATAGTTATACTTTTTATGCCGTAACACAGCAGCAAAAATAAACTTTCTCAGCATGAGATTTTAGCATTAAATCTTTTTTTATTGTCAGATTGTAGTAAACTGTTACAACAAGACTGTTTACTACAATCCGACCTTCGGAAAATTTTGCAATCCAGACTCCAAGTGCTTTACAGCATTGATGTTAGCCAATATCAACGTTAGAAATAGAAGATTTATATATAGCAAACCTAAAATTAATTACTGCTTCTGAATGCCTTTTGGCTTCTGCCGGAAGGATGACTAATTGGAAATAAATCCTGTAGTTGTGGCAATGAATAAAAAGATTGTTTTTGCGAAGGGATAAAAAATAATTATCTCCGTGGTGCGCGAGACTCTGGAAGTTGAGCTTGCCGCTGTGGAAGCTGATGAGGCAAACCCAAGCGAATCCGGGTAGACGATCGACAAACTCCGACTAGAATACCGTTTTTTAGGGAAAGTTGGTGGAAATTTCGATGGAAAATCATAGTGAGCGATCGCTTGCGGGTGTTGCTGTTCCGAAGTAGACGCCAAACTGTAAAATAAACGGTTGTATATAGGTTATATAGAGCAGGAGAACAATTTCAGTGGCAATAGAAGTAGGTCAGAGAGTGAAGGTGCGCCGTCTCAGAGATCGGATACCTGCCAATATAGTGGGCAAGATAAAGGAGAATCCAGTAGGCACTGTTGACGGATTCAAAATGGTTGACGGTAGCGGAGTAGGCGTGGTTGTCAAGTTTGATGGTTTTGCGACTTGGTTCTTTGAAGATGAGCTAGAACCCGTTTAACAGATGTAGAAGGAAGAAGGAAGTTCGGCAACGGATTCGCTCGACGGATGTAACGGATGTAACGGATGTCAGTCCGATGGAAGAAGGAAGAGGAAAAATTTTCCCAATTCTTCCCCTCTCCCACTCTCCCACTCGCCGACTCTCCTCTTCCTCCACTCTCCGCCCTCCCCCACTCTGGCTGAAGGTTGCGCTTAAATGTTAAAGAGTAAGCTTTGGCAGTGAGAACAGAAAATGGCTTTGATTTTGACATTTTTGGGCAAAGGCGGCACTGGCCGCAGTACGATCGCGATCGCAACAGCTAAAAAATACGCGGCTCAAGGCAAGCGAGTTCTGCTGCTCGGCCAAGATCCGGGCCCTGCATTGGGCATCCTGCTAGGGACTCCCCTGACTCTCAGCCCCCAGGAAATCACCCCCAACCTCAAAGCTGTTCAGGTGCAAAGCGCGCCGCTGCTAGAACGCAGGTGGGACGAAGTTAAACAATTAGAAGCTCAATATGTCCGCACTCCGTTTTTCAAGCAGATTTACGGTCAAGAATTAGGAGTGTTACCGGGAATGGACAGCGCCCTGGCGTTGAACGAACTTCGGGAATACGAGGACAGCAAACAATACGATGTAATTGTTTATGACGGCAATGGCGGCATGGATACGCTGCGGATGCTGGGAATGCCGGAAATTCTGAGTTGGTACATCCGCAGGTTCCGTCAAGCTTTGGTAGATTCGGATTTGGGGAAAGCGCTTTCACCTTTTATTCAACCGGTTGTCAGTACGGTGTTGACGGTGGATTTGTCGGGAGACAATGCTTTTCAATCGACTAAGCAAGTCGATAATCTTTTGGATAAGGGTAAGGAAGCGCTGGCAGATCCGAACCGCACGGCGGCTTTTTTGGTGACGAATGGGGATGCAAGCGCGATCGCAACTGCTCGCTATCTTTGGGGAAGTTCTCAACAAGTTGGTTTGACTGTGGGCGGTGTCATTGTCAATCAAGCACCGGTTACAGAAGCTATTACTGCCGATTTTGAGCCTTTGACGGCTGTTTCGGTTCCGGCGCACAGTGACAATAATTGGCAGCCGCTAATTGATGCTTTGCCCGATTTTTCGGAGGCAGCAAAAGCTCCTAAACCCATTAACATAAACATTGCACAGCGTCAAGTTAGTTTGTTTTTGCCTGGGTTTGACAAGAAAGAAATTAAATTGATTCAATCGGGGCCGGAAGTGACGATCGAAGCGGGCGATCAGCGGCGCAATATTTTGCTGCCTCCGGCGCTAACTGGCAAGTCTGTTACTGGTGCTAAGTTCCTGAACGGTTACTTGATTATTTCTTTTTAGGGTAAGGAAGAAGGTCCTCTAAGAGATTTTGACACGGATACAGTGATGAATTATCGAGTTCTCTAATATCATGTCTCGCTGATTCGCGATCGTATAATTTGTGCGATCGTAAGGGCGGGTTTCACAAACCAGAATCGCCGGAAAAAAACCATCTCGAACACCCGCCCCCACCCAACGAACAATCGAAATTTACATTCAGATTGGCCGTGGGGCGGGGGCGGGTTTATTTATCCTTTGAATGATTAGCCAATATTTCTGGTTAACCCCGCGCCTACGAAGGACGGAATTGATATCATTTACAATACAATATTATTAGCAGCAAATTTGGGGAAACAGCAATGGTTACACAACTGCAATCTCCCGACAAATCAAATATTATCTATCCCGATGACAATGGAGAACCAATGTCAGACAATACTGAGCAATTTAGATTAATCGTTTGGATTAAGGAGAATTCCGAACTATTATTTGCGAATGACCCGAATGTTTTTGTGGCAGGCGACTTGCTTTGGTATCCCGTTGAAGGAAATAATAAACTTTGCCAAGCACCTGATGTGATGGTAGTTTTTGGTAGACCAAAAGGTTATCGTGGTTCGTATCAACAGTGGAATGAAGATAATATTGGGCCACAAGTTGTGTTTGAAATTTGGTCGCCTGGAAATAGGCCAGCTCCAATGATTCAAAAGTTCAAATTTTACGAACGTTACGGTGTGGAAGAATACTATTTGTACGACCCCCAAACATTAGAATTGACAGGATGGCAGCGGGTTGAGGAAGAGTTAGAGGCGATCGAACAAATAGACGGTTGGATTAGTCCCAGACTGGGGGTGCGCTTTGGATTGTCTGAAACCGGACTCGAAATGTTTGGGCCGTCGGGAGAACCGTTTGTGAGTTTTGTGGAACTCGCTCAACTGCGACAGCAGGCGGAAGCACGGGCACAGCAAGCAGAGGAACAGGCTCAGAATGCACAGCAACGGGCTACTGAGGCAGAAACTTTGCTGGAACAAGAACGATCGCGATCGCAAGCTTTAGAATTAAGACTCCGAGAAATGGGAATCGACCCCAATGAATTGTAATGGCAACTCCTGCAAAAACCCGGTTTATTGAAGAAACCGGGTTTTTTAAGAGAATTACCTAACTTTTACCGTTACCGTTTCCATTGCCGCCAGTCGTTAGCAAAACCCGCTTAGCTAAAGGTTCCGGCACTTCTTGCAATCGATCGAACTCCCAATTAAAAAATCCTACTCCCATTGTCTGCGATCGCAATTCTACGATCAAATTCTGCATTTCTGCGACCGGCAAATAAGCAGAAACTGCATCCCATCCCTTCCAGCCTTTTTTACCTTCGTAGCCGAGAATTTGGCCGCGGTGTCCGCTGACCAACTGCAACACCTTTGATGTACACTCGTTCGGAGCGCAAATTTCAACTTTGGCGATCGGCTCCAGCAATGCCGGTTCGCACTTGGCCATTCCCTCCTGCATCGCCAAACGCGCCGCTTGCTTGAAAGCTTGTTCGGAACTGTCCACAGAATGGTAGGAACCGTTCGTCAGCGTCACCGCTACGTCTACCACCGGGAAACCCAGCGGGCCGCGGTCCAAATACTCGCGCACTCCCACTTCCACGCCGGGAATGTACTGTTTTGGGACGACGCCGCCGACTATTTTGTCGCTAAAGGTGAAACCTTCTCCGCGGGGCTGCGGTTGAATGTCGAGGTACACGTCGCCGAATTGTCCGTGTCCGCCGCTTTGGTGTTTGTAGCGCCCGTGGATGGAAGATGCTGGTTTGCGGATGGTTTCTTTGTACGGCACTTGCGGTAAGTGAGTTACCATCGGCAAGTTATACTTGCGGCGCAACCTGTCTAAGGCTACTTTCAGGTGGATTTCCCCTTGACCCCAAAGTATAATTTCGTGAGTGTCGCCGTGCTGTTCCCAGACTAAAGATGGGTCTTCTTCTCGCAATTTAGCTAAAGCGGAGCTCAGCTTAACTTCATCGTTGCGCTTTTCTGGGACGATCGCCAGTGCGTAGACAGGCGGGATGATTTCGGCTTTTGGCAATTCTTCCGATCGGTCTAGGGCCAGCGTATCGCCTGTTTTCAGGCCTTCTAGCCTTCCCACAGCCACAATTTCCCCGGCGCTGACGGACTGCAAATTTTGCGTTTGCTGGCCGGTCAAGCGGTACAAACCGTTAACTCGAACCCCGTTCAAAATTGCTCCGTCTGCCAGCGTCCCCCGCCACATTCTCACTAACGATAGTTTGCCTCCCTGCGGCGTGTAATAGGTTTTGAGGATTTGAGCCAGAACTTTGTTGTCACTTAGTATAATGCCGCGGCGATCGGCTGTAGTTTCGGGTGTCGGCGCTTCCCTCAGCAAAGCTTCCAGCAGAGGCCGCACGCCGAAATCTTGTTCGGCGATGCCGATGAATACTGGCACAATTAAATCTGCGCCTAATTCCATCTTTAAATCGCGGGTAATTTCTTCGGCGTCGGGATTGATTTCTTCGAGCAATTCTTCGAGTAAATGGTCGTCAAAATTCGCCAATTCTTCGAGCATTTGCTGCCGCGCTGCGCTTTCTTGTGCTTTGAGGTGTTCTGGAAGCGGGACGGGATCTGCGGCGGCGCCCGGATGGTAGTGGTAAGCTTGTTCGGTTACTAAGTCGATAAAACCGATGATTTGTTCGTTTTTGCCGATCGGATATTGGTGAGGTACGATCGGTCTGCTGGAAACGGATTTGAGCGCGTCGAGCACGTTGGTGAAGTTGGTGCCGCAAGTAGTTTCGTCTGTGCAAGCGCGATCGATCTTGTTGATGAAAACTAGGTGGGGAATTTCCCAATCGTCGAGGAATTTAAACAGGGGTGCGAGGGTTAAAGTGCGATCGGCAACGGGTTCGCAAACTATTATCGCCGCATCCACACCAATCAGCGCATTGTAAGTTTCTTGGACAAATTCTACCGAGCCCGGACAGTCGAGAAATGTGAAGCGGACGCCTTGATATTCAGCGGTGGCGGCGTTTACTTCTACGCTCATTTGGCGATCGCGCGCTTCCGGCGAACTATCACCTATTGTGTTGCCATCTTTGACATTTCCTTTGCGGGTAATTGTCCCTGTCACCGACAGCAAACTTTCGAGCAGTGCGGTTTTACCGCTTAAATAAGGGCCAACAATTGCAACGTTCCGCGTGGCCCCAAGGACTTTTTCGTTCATATTGCCTCCAACAGAAAACTTGTTTTCCATTGCTCTTGGTGCAATCTGTTCTATACCATTTTCTAGACTTTTTCTAGGTTAATTTTTATTGCATTTTCGAGCAACTTCTGGTTTTGGTATGATTTAATACTTTTGACGCTAGCGTATTTTGAGTAACGCAAACACAAATTGTAGTTTTTCTTAATATTTTTATTTTTTAACCGCAGAGAACGCAGAGAACGCAGAGGAAGAGAAGAGAGAGACTAATAATTCCGATGAAGAGCGGATTTGATATCACTCTTCCTCTGTCTCGATTGGTCTAATTTCTGAGCAGTCGCAAACCGCTTAAGGTTACTATTACTGTAGATCCTTCGTGACCGATGACGCCGAAAGGCATGGTGATATTTCCGAAAAAGTTAGCCGCCAATAACAGCACAATGCAACTGAGTGCAAAAACAATGTTTTGTTTGACAACTTTTTGAGCGCGACGACCCAAACTAATTGCTTTAGCTAGTTGCTCTAACTTATCTGCCATTAATACGATGTCAGCCGTTTCTAAAGCAACGTCGCTGCCGGAAATTCCCATCGCAATGCCGACGGAAGCTTGAGCGAGGGCGGGGGCGTCGTTGATGCCGTCTCCTACCATTGCTACAGTTTGATACTGGGTTTGCAGTTGTTTAATTGCCTGCACTTTGTCTTCCGGCAAAAGTTCGGCGTACACTTCATTAATGCCTAATTGACGGGCAATGTTTTGAGCTGTTTGCTCGTTGTCGCCGGTTAGCATAATTATATGTTCTACGCCTAATTTTTGCAAGCGTTTTACCGTTGCTGCTGCTTCGGGGCGCAGGGTATCTGCTACTGCAATGATTCCCAAAAGTTGCTCGCCCTTTGCCACCCAAACAACTGTTTTACCTTCGGCTTGCAACTGCTGGCTGATTTGACTCAATTCGGAAGTTGCTTCGACAAATTCGGCTTTACCAATGGCAATGATTTGATTGTTGACTTTGCCGACAATTCCTTGACCGATTTTTGCTTGTACATCGGTAGCGGTTGACAATTGTAACTGTTGCTGCTGGGCGGCGCTGACTATTGAAGAGGCGATCGCGTGTTCGGAATGAGCTTCTAGGGCTGCCGCTAATTGCAGAACTTCTGTTTCAGTATATCCGGCTGCTGGTACAATTTGGATAACTTCAGGTTTTCCCGTGGTGAGAGTTCCGGTTTTGTCAAAGGCGATCGCCCTGACTTTACCAATCATCTCTAATTGCGCGCCACTTTTAAACAAAATCCCCTGTCTCGCCCCGTTAGCAATTCCCGAAAGCAGCGCCGGCATAATCGAAGCCATCAGCGCGCAGGGGGATGCGACTACTAGGAAAATCAGCGCCCGATAGATTGTCTCTTCCCAATTCCAGCCCAAAACAAAGGGCGGCAAAGTTGCCAGAAGTAAGCCTAAACAGACAATTAATTTGGCATAACCGCGCTCGAATTTTTCCACAAACATTTGAGAAGGTGGCGCTGCTGTTTGCGCTTCTTGAACCAGCCGAATCACTCGCTTAATCAAGCTGCTTTCTGGAGTTTTATGAACTTCGAGTTTCAGCGCGCCGGCACCGTTAATTGTACCTGCATA
The DNA here is from genome assembly GCF_036701245.1 of Microcoleus sp. Pol14D4. Classification (NCBI taxonomy): domain Bacteria; kingdom Bacillati; phylum Cyanobacteriota; class Cyanophyceae; order Oscillatoriales; family Microcoleaceae; genus Microcoleus; species Microcoleus sp. Pol14D4. The sequence continues at coordinate 150,993 of NZ_JAUBQM010000004.1, read as the reverse complement.
GACTTCATCGCCCCTGGTTTTTTCCACGGGCATCGATTCGCCGGTAATCGAGGCTTGATCGATCGCACTGTAGCCTTCAATAATTATCGCATCTGTGGGGATGATTTCTCCGGGCTTGACTAAAATGTAATCGCCAATTTCCAATTTGTCGATCGCCACGAACCGTTCCCCGCCGTACATTACCACCCTAGCAGTATCCGCAGTCAAACTCATCAAACTGCGGATGCTGCGTTCAGTCCGCTGCATAGCATAACCTTCCAGCGCGCCGCTAATAGCAAAAATCAAAATCAACACCGCACCGTCAACAATTAAATGATATTCTTGCCTCCACAGCCCCAAACCGGCCGCGCCCAAAGCAGCGACAATCATTAACAAATCTACATCTAATTCGCGTTCTTGAAAAAGCGTAGTTAAGCCTTCGCGGGTACTGGAATAGCCGCCGATAACATAAGCCGCGGGCAAGATTAACACGGCTAAACCCAGCCAGCCCAATTGCAGGGCTAGCGAACCCAAGATTACTAGAATTCCGCACAGGGCGGCAGTCACAGCATCTGGGTGTTCTTCGGCTAACTGGGAGAAGCGAGAAATTGACAGAGAATTGGGAGTCATTGGGGAAATTTGATTTGGTAGAATGACTCCTGTAGCCTAAACCTTGACATTAATGTCAATGTCAAGAGTAAAACCAAACAAAATTACAAAACTCAATAACCATCCATACCCATCTGCGTCCATCCGCGTTTATCCGCCCATATCTGCGGTTAAAAAATCCCATGCAAGAATACCTGACAATCAAACAACTTACAGAAGCGGTAAAAGGCACAATTACCCCTCGGATGGTGCGACATTATCACGCTTTGGGGCTGCTATCTCCGGCGGTGCGATCGACCTCTAACTATAGATTGTATAGCCGCAGCGATGTGCAAAGACTGCAAAGAATAGTCGCACTCAAGCAGCAAGGCTTTCAACTGTCTCACATCCGCAAACTATTAGAAACAGACGCGGATGCTTCGCCAGACGCGCTGATGGCGACTCTGCAACGGCAATATCTGTCGGTAATTCAGCAAATTGTACGCCTCAGAGAAACGGCTTCGGCGCTGGAAGGATTGCTGGGGCGGGATATTTCTTGTCAAGCGGTGCAAGCGGACGCACTGGCGCAATTAAGGCTGTTGCAGGCGGAAACTGAGGGGGGGTTGGATGAGTTGGAACAACTTTGGGAGGGTTGGGATGCGGGGGCGCACACTCACCCGGAGGATTTTGGGGAGTCGTTGCAGCTTTTGTTGCCGGATTTGCCCGATCGCTCGGAAATTGAGGTAGACTTGCTTTCTAAACTGGTGTTAGCTTGCGGAGATTGTTCGCTGCTGCCGTTTGTGAAGTTGAGCGAAACGGCGATTCAATCGGCGCGGGAAGCTTTGAAAAATCAGTGTCAAATTGTGGCTGATGTGCCGCCTGTTTTTGCGGCTTTGGATGGGACTAGATTGGCGCATTTAGGAACAAGTATTGAAACTTTAATTGATGATCCGCACATCAATGCTGCGGCGGAAGCGGAACAGGAATTCTGGCAGCAGGGTGAGTGGTTTGAAAAGTTGTTGAAACTGGAAAAAGGATGTATATTGGCGATCGGATATGCGCCGTCTGTGCTGATGGCGGTTTGCGAGGCGATCGAGTGCGGGCAATTGCAACCGGCTTTGGTAATTGGTATGCCGATCGGTTTTAGTCATTCTCCGGTGGCGAAACGGCGGTTAGTGCGATCGGGCGTTGCTTATATTACGACTGTGGGAACTTTTGGCGGCGGATTGTTGGCGGCGGTTGCTTTGAATGCTTTGGTTGAGTCTTTGATTGAAAAGCCGAATTGTCATTGTCATCTCAAGTGAAGATGGGATTTAGGTTTATGGTGGTTTAATTTGTTTTTTGCTGCTTCCTCTCAATTCCGGGTGCGCCGGAATCATATCAAATCCGCGCTTCATAGTCCGTCCTGGTAAAGTCGAGTCAAGCTGCCAACAAATATCAGCGCAATTTTCAGTTTTTCGAGTCACCGTCAACAGTCATGTCTCAGTGCAACCGCACATGATATCATTCCCGATTTAGTTTCAATCTTTGATAGGGATTTAGGTTTATTGCAGCGCGCTTGGACTTTGTTTCAATCCCTGATAGGGTTTTATGGTTTTTCCGACTATATTGTCCGAGGCGAAAGCCTTCCAATACAGGGTTTCAAGCCTTAGATCGGGAAATATGGTTTTTCCGACCTATCAACAGCAACAGCCTAGAGTTTGCTAAAAGTTTCAATCCCTGATAGGGTTTTATGGTTTTTCCGACTGGATAGACTCAGTTTGATTTTGAGCCTGTTGCAAAGTTTGCGTTTCAATCCCTGATAGGGTTTTATGGTTTTTCCGACCCGACGCCTCCGACTGTATAAAGACAAGTTCCGTGTTTCAATCCCTGATAGGGTTTTATGGTTTTTCCGACTAATGTTTTAACAATAGGCACAAACCAGACTTGAGTTTCAATCCCTGATAGGGTTTTATGGTTTTTCCGACTCCCCCCACTAAAGTTAAGGACTACAGTTAAGGTTTGTAGTTTCAATCCCTGATAGGGTTTTATGGTTTTTCCGACCGTTAGCAACAGGGGGGATATCAAGCTTATGGGCGTTTCAATCCCTGATAGGGTTTTATGGTTTTTCCGACCGAGCGCATACGCGCATACCTTAAGGAAGCACAAAAGTCAAGTTTCAATCCCTGATAGGGTTTTATGGTTTTTCCGACTTGTTACGGTGTGCCGGGGGGGGAATTTTGTACGTTTCAATCCCTGATAGGGTTTTATGGTTTTTCCGACTTTAGATTTGAAATCATCTGGGTCAGGAGGTTCGTTGTTTCAATCCCTGATAGGGTTTTATGGTTTTTCCGACGTGCCGATCGAGTCCGGTTTAAGTCCGGTTGCTGTTTCAATCCCTGATAGGGTTTTATGGTTTTTCCGACCGCTTCAAAGAATTGTGCAATAATCCCTCTTATCGTTTCAATCCCTGATAGGGTTTTATGGTTTTTCCGACCTGCTAGCACTTTCATCATCTGTACCAATTGGAAACTACACGTTTCAATCCCTGATAGGGTTTTATGGTTTTTCCGACTATCATAACTGAATCACTAGGGACAGCAAAATTAAGTTTCAATCCCTGATAGGGTTTTATGGTTTTTCCGACCATAACTGTAGAATCTTCCGATCCGAATATAGTTAAGTTTCAATCCCTGATAGGGTTTTATGGTTTTTCCGACGCCGCCCAAAAATTTCCGATCGATATAGTGCAACCGTTTCAATCCCTGATAGGGTTTTATGGTTTTTCCGACTTAACCCGTTTTTTTAATGCTTGAGAAATATGCCGTTTCAATCCCTGATAGGGTTTTATGGTTTTTCCGACTCTGTGAGTGCGATCGCTGCGTTCCTGTCGCTCGTTTCAATCCCTGATAGGGTTTTATGGTTTTTCCGACGCCGTGCTCCAACAACTCTACTACTGCCTGCAAGTTTCAATCCCTGATAGGGTTTTATGGTTTTTCCGACCTCGCTGTTCGTGGGGGTCGTACTCGTTGATGGCAAAGTTTCAATCCCTGATAGGGTTTTATGGTTTTTCCGACTTGACCCAAAAGCTTTTAAGAATTCCCCGCAGTTCTTGTTTCAATCCCTGATAGGGTTTTATGGTTTTTCCGACGCTTGTTGTTGCTGTTGTGTAAAAGTGCGTACCAGTTTCAATCCCTGATAGGGTTTTATGGTTTTTCCGACAAGCAAAGGAGACACCTATGAAGCAACCACCCATCTGTTTCAATCCCTGATAGGGTTTTATGGTTTTTCCGACCAAATGGAACCTGCCGCTTCTCCAAAAAATCTTGGTTTCAATCCCTGATAGGGTTTTATGGTTTTTCCGACTGATATTCATAATTTTCCATAACTCTGATCGGATTTGTTTCAATCCCTGATAGGGTTTTATGGTTTTTCCGACTTTTTATATTATTAAAGGGCATATCTGTGACAGTTTCAATCCCTGATAGGGTTTTATGGTTTTTCCGACGACTAGCATTGCAGCGGACTACATCCTGAAAGGGCCTCGTTTCAATCCCTGATAGGGTTTTATGGTTTTTCCGACCTGTTAGGGCTTGACGGCAAAATTAACGCACTCGGTTTCAATCCCTGATAGGGTTTTATGGTTTTTCCGACGGTATTACCCACGAATTCATAAAACCAAGAAAAGGGGTTTCAATCCCTGATAGGGTTTTATGGTTTTTCCGACTGTTCCTCGTCTCGAATTCATCCCACCCCAAATTAGTTTCAATCCCTGATAGGGTTTTATGGTTTTTCCGACAATAACGAGTAACATAGAATCAGAGCAGCAAGTTTGTTTCAATCCCTGATAGGGTTTTATGGTTTTTCCGACGCACTAAAGTCCCCATGCCATTCTCGCCGTTTGCGGGTTTCAATCCCTGATAGGGTTTTATGGTTTTTCCGACTTTAAAAGGATTATATTCTATTTTCAAGCCATCGTTTCAATCCCTGATAGGGTTTTATGGTTTTTCCGACTTTTCGGCAAATTGGTCAGGAGAACCGAGAACAGAAGTTTCAATCCCTGATAGGGTTTTATGGTTTTTCCGACAGCAGTGTTAAGTAAAGTCTGAATTTGTGTTTGAGTGTTTCAATCCCTGATAGGGTTTTATGGTTTTTCCGACTTTGGATACTGGAAGGGGGAACGACAGGGTATACTGTTTCAATCCCTGATAGGGTTTTATGGTTTTTCCGACTTTAAATCTTTCTTTTCATCATCGCGGTCAGCACCGGTTTCAATCCCTGATAGGGTTTTATGGTTTTTCCGACTTGCTTAAAACTATACTAATTATAAACAATATAAAGGTTTCAATCCCTGATAGGGTTTTATGGTTTTTCCGACTGTTAGTCGCTTGTTTCGGTCAATCAAGCACCACGGTTTCAATCCCTGATAGGGTTTTATGGTTTTTCCGACGGCTATAATTAAAATGTCGAATCAATCTTTCTTGCGTTTCAATCCCTGATAGGGTTTTATGGTTTTTCCGACTTGATGTGTTTGTGCTGGCAGTCTTGTCTCGCCAAGTTTCAATCCCTGATAGGGTTTTATGGTTTTTCCGACTTAAATGTGACTTGATCCGGCGTTTGTCCGGTGTATCTAGTTTCAATCCCTGATAGGGTTTTATGGTTTTTCCGACCTGTTGACGATCTCCGATTGTTTCACCGGAACCCAGTTTCAATCCCTGATAGGGTTTTATGGTTTTTCCGACTCTTGTACTTGAACCATCTTTCTTTACCACCTAAAAAGTTTCAATCCCTGATAGGGTTTTATGGTTTTTCCGACCATGGTGAAGGGAGAACACAAGCGCGATACAAGCGCTGTTTCAATCCCTGATAGGGTTTTATGGTTTTTCCGAAAACCAGTGCTAAAGTATATCTAGACTATATCAGGTTTCAATCCCTGATAGGGTTTTATGGTTTTTCCGACTCGTAGTGAAGGGGTAGTGGCGGAGGGGGATCTGGGTTTCAATCCCTGATAGGGTTTTATGGTTTTTCCGACATATTTCCGCTTCCGATGCCACGGAACTATCACCTAAGTTTCAATCCCTGATAGGGTTTTATGGTTTTTCCGACCGGTATTGTTATATTGGTGGCGGGGATGGTTAGGTTGTTTCAATCCCTGATAGGGTTTTATGGTTTTTCCGACTCTAGATTTAGATAGTCCTTGTTCTAGTCATGAAGTTTCAATCCCTGATAGGGTTTTATGGTTTTTCCGACAATGTCTGGTTAGTGTCCGGTTGCTGTCCGGTTCGTGTTTCAATCCCTGATAGGGTTTTATGGTTTTTCCGACACGAACCTAAAACCAATCCGCAGCAAATCGTATAATGTTTCAATCCCTGATAGGGTTTTATGGTTTTTCCGACCTTGAGTCCGACAGCAGCAACTCGCCAGTCAAGGGCATTTCCAAGGTTTCAATCCCTGATAGGGTTTTATGGTTTTTCCGACACGGATTGAGTTACCTGTTACGGGGACTGATATCTTGTTTCAATCCCTGATAGGGTTTTATGGTTTTTCCGACATAAGGTGCACTTGCTCAAACAAGAGCAGGAACGCGGTTTCAATCCCTGATAGGGTTTTATGGTTTTTCCGACTTAAAGATGTTAATTTGACTATCCCCGCCACCAATATGTTTCAATCCCTGATAGGGTTTTATGGTTTTTCCGACCAGTTGATGAACGCAGAAGCGGAAGCGCAAAAAAGTTTCAATCCCTGATAGGGTTTTATGGTTTTTCCGACATTCTCAAGCAATCTTATGAGGGTTCTCTTCAAAGTTTCAATCCCTGATAGGGTTTTATGGTTTTTCCGACATGATCATCATCATCATCAGATTTTCTATATTCCCGTTTCAATCCCTGATAGGGTTTTATGGTTTTTCCGACACCCGGCGAATCATCTGCAAGCATTCATCCACGCCAACGTTTCAATCCCTGATAGGGTTTTATGGTTTTTCCGACTATCTGCAAGCTTGCCGATCGCGTCATTGCACTGGACGTTTCAATCCCTGATAGGGTTTTATGGTTTTTCCGACTAGGCAACCAGTCGGAGTCCTCACACTTGAAGGGGGTTTCAATCCCTGATAGGGTTTTATGGTTTTTCCGACAATTTTCCGCATCATAAACAATCCTTATCAGTTTCCAAAGTTTCAATCCCTGATAGGGTTTTATGGTTTTTCCGACACGCTTTCCACTGGGAGTTTAATTCCCATGAATGGGTTTCAATCCCTGATAGGGTTTTATGGTTTTTCCGACATCCGGTTCCCCCGATCGCGGCGCAAGTAGCTTTCGTTTCAATCCCTGATAGGGTTTTATGGTTTTTCCGACCCTGGAAGTCCTTATACGTGGGGGGATGCGACTCGCGTTTCAATCCCTGATAGGGTTTTATGGTTTTTCCGACTCTTTGTCTGCATAGTAGCTGGCAAAGTCTTTTTCTGAGTTTCAATCCCTGATAGGGTTTTATGGTTTTTCCGACAGCCCGTTCCAGAAGCTTTGCTGTATTTGGTTTTCAAGGTTCATTTGCGTCTGCATAAAACAAAAGTACCATTTCAGCCTTCGACTTGTCAATACCCAACTTTTCATACAGCCCTCAAACCCTTATCCTGCATAAATTTCAGCAATTGCGTCTACCATTTTTAAGCTGGAACTGCCTCTAACCGTTACAGGATCTACATTATAGCCCCAAAAATTCACCCCTCGATTTTTACACCTACTCCCAGACGCATTTTCCACCCAAAAACAGACACCAACCGATCACCACTTCCCCAAAGCCCCCCAAACAGTACCCGAAACCACCCCCCAAATCGCCCCCAAACCAGCCCCGACGATCGCCCCCGCCACAGGCCCCAACTCCACCGGCACCCCAGCGCTAACAGCCGGAAACATCGCAGACACCCCCGCCCCCAACACAGCACCCGCAAAAGTACCCAAAAAACTGCCCCAAATCGCCCCCAAAGCCCCACCCTTCACCCCCGAAGGCTGAAACGAAATCGGCAGCTTCGGCGAAAACCCGCACAAACCCAACAAACCCCCAGAAAGCACACCCCCAACAGAACCCACACCAGCCGCCACGATCGCCACACCCAGCAACAAACCCGCAAACTCATCCACCGGCCGCATCTGGACATTGTACTGCTGCCAAACCACTAACCCAGACCCCAACAAAACACCAGCCAGAGTCCCCACAAACGAGCCCCAGACGGCCCCCAAATACCCTCCCCGCCGGCCCCACACCCTCCCCACCGGCAGCGCCAGAGGAGGCCGAAAACTCGCCCAAACACAGCCCCAGACAGCCCCAACCCCCGCCCCAGCCAAAATCCTCTCGCCGATTCCCGGATTGCTATTAATTGCCCCAAACACCGCACCGCCGATCGCCGCCAACAAAAAAGCCCCCCAAGCCGCCCCCACCAAAACTCCGCCCCACTTCCGCCAAATCTGATTCGGCGCCAAAGTAAAAACGCCCCACATCATCCCAAAAAAACAGCCCCAAATCGTACCAACAAAAATCGCCCCCAAAATAGCGGCGCCGCCCTCAGCTATTACCGAATAAATCCCCCCGATCGCCGCCAAACACAAACTGCCCCAAACACCTCCCCAAGCAGCATCCTGAAAAATGCGCTCAAACTTGCCCACAGGAACCCGAGGCGCAGGAGTCCGACTCCGAGAAGACATCGGCATAGGCAGCAGCGGCACTGCGTACTGGCCGAGTGGGCGCGGCAGCCCCGTGGAGGGCTGTTGCCGGCGCACTGCGGGCTGCATCGCGACGGGCGGCGGTTGGGGCTTTTTACGCTTGGTTTTCGCGGGCTGCAAGTGCAATCCGTTGCTGACTGCTTGCCGCGAAGGAAACGGATCGCGCCCTTTCAGGAGTTTTGCCCGATCGCACCAAGGGCACCGACTGAGGTGATTTCCGTATTTATGCTGACTGTTTTTGCTGCAAGTTATCAAAGCATCTTCCGCTTCCCGAATCGCATTCACCCAAGTTTTCGCATCCGGGCGCGCCGCAGGATTGCCGTGCCCTTCCTCAAAACAGCGGATAAACATCTGCCGCAGCCGCGGATGCAGCATCTCGAAAGGAGGCGCAGCGGGCATCGGGCGGTAAGGAATCCGCTTCGTACCTGTAGGGAAATGGCCCGATCGAATTCTCGCTTCCAAAGCCGGCGGTTCGTCGCTACCGAGATAAACTCCCGAAAACGGGTGCGTACCTTCCATCAGCAATTGAAAAATTAATACAGCTAAACCGAACAAATCGTGCTCTGGAGCTCGATCGATATCGCGGAAAGTCTGGCCCTGCAACTCCGGCGGTGTAAACTCGGGTTTCCCCACGGGACACCGATAAACGTAACCCGTATAAGGATCGCGCACTTGAAACGAATCCGTGTCTACCAGCGTTACCAACGCCGTATCCGTGACGAGAATGTTCGACTCGTTTACGTCGCCGATGACGTAACCCCTGACGTGGAGGGCATTTACAGCCGAGGCAAGATTTCTGGCGGTACGGTGGAGGTAAAGATAGCTAAATAGAGGTTTTTGTTCGCGCCTGGTTTTGGGAGTGTAGAAAGTGTGTACCGGCATCACTTTGTTGACGCGCGGCATCACAAAACCGACAATTTTTTCTCGCCCGCCCACAGTATGCAGCAAATCGATCGGCCAAGCAATGGAAGCGTGTCCCGGTTCCGCGATCGGCGCATCCGGCGGCATACTGAACATGACTGTGAGTTTGTCTCCGTCTTCGTCTGTCGGTTTGTGGTAGATTTTGGCTACAAGGGACGAGTCTTGGGCGATCGGGTAGATGCGACCTTCACCCCCACTGGCGATCGCGGTTTTGGTGTCGATCGCAATCAGTTGTCCGCTAAATTGGCGCTGCAACTGCATAGAATTCCGTTATGGGATACAGGATTTGGAAGCCATGACTCAATAAACTTGACTTGCCCATTAAATCTTACCTTTGTTATGACTTAGGCACCGGTGAGGAGAGACCGGGTTTTTCACCAAAAGACGTGTTGCAAACCGCAGATTCGGTAAAAAACCCGATGTCTTGGGGGGAAGTGGTTAAGCCCTTTTGCTGTTAGTGGGATGGGCATCCCGCCCGTCCATCGATTAGTGGAATGGGCGTCTCGCCCGTCCGCGCTATCAAAATTAGATGTGAACCAGCTTCAAATCCACCGACAATAACAACATTTTATCCTCAATTTTTTGTCTGACGGCCGGTGTCACCTGACAATTATCGCTGTTGAGGCATTCCACCAGCAAGTTGTGGGCATAGTAATACTGTTTCAGCAGAGTTTTCTGTTGGGGGCGAAAGTCTCGATTGTAGTCCATCGCAGTTTTGAATTTTGCCAGCCAGCAGCTACCGCACTCTTTGCGCCACTTTTTCCAGTTTTGCAAATCAGGCATCTCCGTCTGAAATTGTGCCAGCAGTTGTTTGAGTTCGGGTTCAATATCCAGGGCCCAAATGCCAACTAAAATACCCGCCACATCATTATCAAAAGCCAATTTCAGAGACTCGTTAACATCTGCAAATTCTACATTTTTTCCCGCCTTTGCCAAACAATTCCGCAACTTGCGAACTTTCGATCTATCAAACTTCAGACTCGGATCGAGGACGCGAGTCAAAGCCAAATCGAACACGCAAACTAAGGCAACATAAAAAGCACGAATCTCGACGGGTTTGAAATTCCTTTGCACTAACTGAGACTTGTGATTGGCCCAGATTAGCAACTGCTGCAAAGTTTCATCTTTAGCCGCCATACTGTCTAATTTTTCTTGCATCAGCAGCAAAAGTTCGTCAGCCGGTTGCAAAATGCTGGCAACTCTCACAAATTCATTTTTCCACTTTTTGTCGGTAATTCGGCTGACTAATTCTGGCAGCGAGTCAGGGTTGGCACTGTCAATCACATATTCTGGTTGAGTTTCGCTTTCCTCTAGCAATTCGTCAACTGCGCTTTTGATAAAGTTATCCACCAACCAGTCGCGGGTACGCGAGAAATTGCTCTCCAACTCTAGGTAATGACTGCCTAATTTTGCCTTAAAGTCTTTAGGAAAAATCTTTTTAGCCACTAACATATTTTTCCAGCGAGTTAGCTGGCTGGCGTTGCGTTCGGGAAAGCGGTTGTACAAATAGTCGATCGCGATCGCCTCTAAAATATCCGCACCCAGGATTTCCCGACGCTTCACCTCGTTTTCTGGACATATTTTTTGCCGCGGCCGAGTTGGATCCAGATGCTGGCTAACCCTTGGTTCAATCAAGTGTTCAATCAGCCAGTTTCCCCCACTGGAAAAATCGCGATCGAACTCCAAGTAAATCGCGGCAAACAAAGCCTCAAAACTTTCTGAAAAAGATATAGTGTACTCGCTTTTGTCTGTTTCTTTCCCGTTCCGTACTAGCCAACTAAGTTCGTTTAATTTCAAGTTTTGTGTGAATTCCGCAGTTTTTTTTGAGTCTGCTAAACGAGCTTTTAAGGTTGAGATAGCATCTGGGTCGAGTTCTGGATGTTCGCGGTAGAGGTAATCGGTAACAACAGCACCGAAAATCGCTCCCCCTAGGAGTGACAGCCGTTTGTACTTCACCTCTTGCCAAGCGGGAGACTCCTCGGGGCGATCGGAGTAATAGCTGGTAGAGTAACGGCAATTTAAGGCGATTTCCAGCAGTTTTGTCTGCTGAAAGCTGGGAATGTCGATCGCTGCTTTGACTGCTTCAATATCTACATTTTTATGTTTAATTCGCTCTAATTCTTCTTCACATTTACCCCACTTTTCCAACCAATCACCGCCCGCATCTTCCACATACAAATCTACAAAATCTACCCCGTGATTCATCCATTCATCCTGCATTTTTCTGGCTGCTTCCAGTTCTTCCCAGACTTTTTGCAAGTTATTTTCAACGGTGTGTGTACCTTGTACAGTCATAGTATTTGATTTTGATGTGTTTTAATTTTATTTCCAACAATTTCACCGCAATTAAATCAAGTCTCAATTCAATTTAGGCCGAGTTGCTAGTTATTTCACCCGATTGATTGCTGCGGTAAATGTTCCCATTGCTTAGCCTTCGTATCAAGCACCTCTTGCCACCGTCTGGCACACCCCTCCCGGAAACAGAAAAGGGGAGGAAAAATCTTGGTCTGTTTTCCCTTTTCCAGAAGCAGGCTGGGGGTTAGGTTTTTGGCATTGTCGAGAATTATGCAATATGTGAGTTAGTCAAATTTTTTTTTTCACGGAGTTTGGAGCAGTCGAAATATTCTCAGCAGCAGATCTGCTTGATTTACGGGAACTTGAGGTAACGACCGGCGGGCAAATTATCGCTATTATATAATGCTATATTAACTAACTGGTTCAGGAAATTTGCATCGTTTTTATCATAACTTAAAAATAATCCTCTGTCAATCCCCCAATCTTGAAGAGTTTGTTGCCAATTCTGATATTTTTGTTCAGAGAATTCATCCGAAAGAGTTGTGACTTGAATGCAGAGTGGCTGCTGTTGGCGGCTGCTAACGATTGAATCGGTTGCCATAGAAAGATCTGCAACATATCGATACAAAACAGTGCCTTGGCGATCGACAATTCGGGCTGCGATCGCCCGAATCACAATATCATCTCCCGGATCGAATTTGCCGGCCTTGAGTTTTTGTTTCCAGATGTAAAATTTGCGATCGTTTTCGCTCAGCCATTTAGGAAACAGATAGCTGTACCAATACCTTTCCCCCGGAGTCATTAACTCAAACGCGGCTTGCTGTTCTCTTTCCGAAGGTAGAGATTGAACTGCCAGCCAAACCTGAGAATCTCGGATAAGCTGTAGCAAAAAAGCCATCACAAATTTTTTAGCCGTTAGCGAACCGGGTTTAACATCTTTCACCCAGCGATTGATTTCATCCAATCTTCTCGCCAAACTCGGATCTATTGGATCTGCTGCGCTAATTAGGGAGTTGAGCTTATCCTTAATCTCTTGTGCTTGCAAACGACGACCTACTGTACAAACTAAAGCAGAATTGTTGACACCTCGATTTTATTATAGAACCGCGCCAAATTTTCACCGCTCATTAGACATCTCCCAAAATTGTTGTGGGTAAGTATCCTGCCAGCCCTTAACTTTATTTGAGGAGATGTCTATTGAGTAGCTGCTGCTGATTCCCGCAGGCGCTGGTACAATAAAACAAAATAAACATTCATCAACGGCCCGGCTAAAAACCCCAGTAGATTAGCTGTAAGCTGATATGTTACGGATTTCCCCGTCGGATCGATTAATAGGCAAATCGATAGTATTGGCACAAAAACTACAAAAATTATCAGTAAGGCGGATCGAAATACCAACCACCAACGCCCTTTAGTTAATTCCCAACTGCTGCTAACACTGTCGAATGCCGAAGAGTTATCAATAACCGTAGCGTAAGATGAAAACATTAACCGATATGATACATAAACGCCGGGAATTATGAGTGCAATGAAGCCAGCGCACCCCAGTAGCAAACACATAATATAAACCGCAATTAGTTGTAGCAACCTTTTGTTTGCTTGATTGAAAGCCTGACCCACAGTTACTTGATTTTTTGTTAAATCTCGGTAACTGTAAAAAATCATAGCTCCAGACAATAAAGGAACTACCACGAACCAGTAGATAATATTTAAAGCAACACCTGCTGAACCTAGCTTGCCAAACCTATTGATCCCGACAAATATCAAAATTGGAGAGTTTATGAGCAACAGGGGAGCGTATCTAGAACCTAGATTAGTAAAGGTTTCTCGCAACAGGCTTCTGGCACTAATTCGTGAAGCTGTCATAATTTTTATCCTGGTTTTTAAGTGGATTGGAACATATTAAATGGGCTTTAAAAATAAACATTATATGGGAGGGTAAGTGAGAATACTCATCAACTCTCTGGTATCTCACGCTCCTACGCTAAACCCGCCCGGACAAGATACTATTTTTGTTAGCCCTTACCTACTTAGACATTATTAATTAGAAAAAGTTGCTAACAATAATGTTAAGTCATCATCGGTGCGTTCGGAAACCCGGGGCGATCGCAAAAATGACTCTAACTGCTGTTTCGCATCTTCCTCTTCTTTCCACTCGCCCGAAAACCGAAACAAGGGCGCAAAAAACGGCCCGTGGGGCGTGCCTTCCGGGATTTTGAGCGCTAGCATTTGCAAGCCGTCGGAAAAAACCGCTAAATGCCGGAGTTTTTCCCGCAGTACCTTAAATTGCGCTGTTTCTATAGCATTCGGCGAAATCAAAAAGATGGTTTCGTTGATGTATTCGCCGCAGGGAGGTACAGTCAGGGCGATCGCATTTCCTGCACTGTCGCCTGCTACCGCCGCACCGTCGCCGATTTGAGCAACTGCGATTAATTCCGGCGTAGCAACAACAGCAATTAAAGTGCAGGCTAAATCTCTCGGCGCCACTGCCCGCACAGCCGCTTCTGCTTCCACCTGCGCCCGCGCGACTTGCAGTGATGCTGTCAAGAATACCTGCCATTCGCCGTCATTTTGAGGCAGCCTTTCCTGTTGCTGGCAAATCGTTTCGACAACCGCTTCCACAGCAATTTTTGCCCCAACTTCTGCGAGTGCTGCCGAACCCGCACCGTCGGCAACCGCTGCCGCTAAAACACCATTTGGCAAGAGACGCCAGCAGTGGGCATCTTGACAAGGCTGCGATCTTTTTTCGTGGCTTGTACCTATCACCGATGCCGCTACAACTTGCCAATTAAAGGATGAATTCTGCATTAATAACTCTTTAACTCAAAACTTCGTAAATTCACAACTATGCAAAATCTGGACGGATTTATTTATCCCTAATTAGGTAGGGCGATGCACACGACACCTTACTTATTATGTAGGGTTCCATGCACACCGCACTTACCGCTGGTCACTTACTAATGACCAATGACTTCCAACTAATGACTAAACAGTTCCCCATCCGGGTGGCGGCAGTGCTACTTGTTCATCAATTTTTGAGTGAGAAACTCTCTGCATACTAGCCGACAGCCAGATGAACATCTCTCTAAAGTCTAATCCTCTCAATTTTACAGGCGTGCGCTCGACAATTTGCGCCAGACGGGTGATATTAGCACCTTCCACTCCGACAGCAAAAAATGCCACGCGTTTGTTAGTTTCTTCCTCTTTAATCCGCTGTGCTGCTATTTCCACAACATCGTCGGATTCGCCTTGAGGTTCGCCGTCGGTAATCATAAATACCCACGGGCGGTAGTAGGTAATGCCGTTATTGCGGTATTCGGATTTGCGGGCCGCAATGGTATCTAATGCTAGCTGAATGCCTGCGCCCATGTGGGTTTGTCCTTGAGCTGTCAGCAGTGGCGTCTCGAACTGGTCGGCGGTCACGAAGTCTTGCACGACTTTGATATGATTGTCAAATGAAATAATCGCGACTTCGACTCGCTTTTTAGCTAGTTCGTCTTTAATGAGGTCATTCCTAAAAATTTCCAGCCCCTCATTCAAGGCATCTATGGGTGCGCCTTGCATGGAGCCGGAGGTGTCCAGCAGGAGGACGCAGGGACAGCGCGGCTCTGGGTTTTCGGCAAATTCTACGGCTTCGTCTAGTCTCATGGTTCGGGGTTGACCTGGGAGTGGCTCGATTTCTAGGTTTGTTACTTTACTGTATCAAGTCAGTAACAAATTTAAGTGCAAATTGCTAGGGCGATCGCATTTTACCATTTACGTGAATCGATTTTAAATTTTTGATTGTATATTTTAGATTTAAGAATTGGATGTCTGCCGTCAAAAAAACAAATTTCTTCCTACCTGTGGTAATATAGGCTAATAGTATTAGTGCAAAATAATGATAAATCTTATGATTGCAACAGTCACACAGAAATTAACCTTTGACCAATTCCTTGTAGAATGTCCAGAAGATGGACGCTATGAACTGGTAAATGGAAAAATTGTAGAGATGAATGCGACAAGAAATCATGATGATGTTGCTAATTTCCTGTTATTTGGCTTCAACGATGAAATCCGGCGACTAAATTTGAATTATGTAGTCAACACTACAGCCGTTATCAGAACTGTAAGTAAAGCCGGCATCGAACAAGGGCGGAGACCGGATGTCAGCGTAATCGATCGCGATTTGTGGCGATCGCACCGTTCTGCTTATTCTGCCTTACGAGAACCAATTCAACTGGCAGTGGAAGTAACATCAACAAATTGGGAGGACGATTATATAGACAAATTGGACGAATATCGGCGCCTCGGAATTCCTGAGTATTGGATTGTCGATTATTTAGCAATTGGTAGCAGGGAATTTCTGGGAAATCCCAAAGTTCCAACTGTATTTGTTCACCTTTTGGATGCAGATGGCAACTATCAAAGAAGCGCGTTTAAAGGCAGCGAACGAATTGTATCGCCGACTTTTCCCGAATTAGCGCTGACCGCAGAAGAGGTGATGAATGTTTAACTTCCGTTAATCCAGCTAGCCAGACTATCATTCATAAAAAATTACTGAAAATATGAAATCTATTTCTGATAAAAAACTTTCCGCTCGAAAAGCTATTAGCCCTTGGACTTACAAACCTTGGTGGTGTCAGCCTTGGTCGATTCTTTTAACTGGTACTAGCCTGATTAGCGGTAGTTGGTTTTTATTAAAAACTGTTTGGATAACTGTTTTAGTCGCAATTCCTTTATTAGCCTGGATGGGTTTTTTCTTGTTAGTTTGGCCGAGGTTGATGATGTCTAGCGGAGTTTTGGATTCTCATCCAGATTAGGTTTTGGTGGTGCACACCCTATGTTTAGGTTTTGGTGGTGTGCACCCTATGTTGTGGGTAAGGTGTGCGGTGCACACCCTACCTTTGAGTGTTTCGCAGTCTAGGTTTGCGGGTAATAGTCTTGAATTGCTTTTACTTCCATCGGGTGGGATTTGAGCGATCGAATTCCCGCTGCTGTAGCTTTGGCACCGGCTATTGTGGTAATAATCGGGATTTTGTAAGTCAAAGCTGTGCGGCGAATAAAGATTCCGTCGGCCCGGGATTCTTCGCCCGAAGGTGTGGTGATAATTAGTTGAATTTTCTCATTCTTGATAGAATCCAACAAATTTGGCCGCCCTTCGTGCAGTTTCAATTCTAAATCTACCTCTAAACCTTGCTCTTGCAATACTTTGCGTGTTCCGTGAGTTGCGACTACTTTGAAACCCAATTCTAAGAATTCCTTGACAACGGGTACAACTGCTAGTTTGTCGCGCTCGCGCATCGAAACCAGCACGGTTCCAAACAGCGGCATCATTTGTCCGGCACCTAATTGAGCTTTGGCAAATGCTTTGCCAAAATCGGTGTCAATTCCCATGACTTCGCCGGTCGATCGCATTTCTGGCCCTAACAACGTATCAGTTCCCGGGAACTTAGCAAATGGCAATACAGCTTCTTTTACCGAAACATGGGTGGGTATAATCTCTTCAGTAAAACCCAAAGCTTCTAGAGTTTTGCCAGACATGACTCGCGAGGCCATTTTTGCTAAGGGAACTCCGATCGCCTTAGACACGAAAGGTACTGTGCGAGAAGCGCGCGGATTAGCTTCCAAGATGAAAACTTGTTCCCCTTGAACGGCAAATTGAATATTCATCAACCCGATTACTTTCAGGGATTTTGCTAATTCTACAGTCCAGCGGCGGATTGTTTCTAAAGCTGCGTCCGAAAGCGTTTGGTAAGGGATAGAACAAGCAGAGTCGCCGGAGTGGATTCCCGCTTCCTCGATGTGCTCCATAATACCGCCGATCGTCACATTGCCAGTAGCATCGGCGATCGCATCTACATCCACCTCGATCGCGTTCTCTAAGAACTTATCAATTAAAATCGGATGATCTGGTTCTACTAGCACGGCATAGGTCATGTAACGTTCCAATTCCGTATCGGAATAAACAATTTCCATGGCTCGCCCGCCTAACACGTAACTTGGCCGCACCACTACCGGATAACCGATCCGTTGAGCTACTATTAAAGCATCCTCAAAACTGCGGGCTAAACCGTTAGCAGCTTGCTGAATATCCAACTCCCGCAGAATCTTTTCAAATCGCTCCCTGTCTTCAGCAGTATCAATGGAATCCGGCGAAGTTCCCCAGATTTTTGTTTGTACGTCGGGGTGATTTTCCAGGGATTTTTGTAAAGGTAGCGCCAACTTCAGCGGAGTTTGTCCGCCAAACTGAATAATTATGCCCTCTGGATTTTCAGCTTCGATGATGTTGAGAACATCTTCTTTTGTTAGCGGTTCAAAATACAGGCGATCGCTCGTATCGTAATCGGTCGAAACCGTTTCCGGGTTCGAGTTGACCATAATTGTCTCAAAGCCGTCTTCTCCTAGGGAATAGGAAGCGTGACAGCAGCAGTAATCAAACTCGATTCCCTGTCCGATCCGGTTCGGCCCGCCACCTAAAATCATCACTTTTCGTTTGGTAGAAGGCAAAACTTCCGACTCCGGCGTGAGACTGTGGCCTACAGGCGAAACTTTCTTTTCTTCATCGCCCAATTCCCAAATTGCCGCTCCCGCTTCGTAGGTGGAATAATAATACGGTGTAAACGCTTCAAATTCAGCGGCACAAGTATCGACTGTTTTGTAAACCGGAATTACGCCTAACTGTTTGCGGTAAGCGCGGACTTGATCTTCCGGTGTTTTGGTGGCGTAAGCAATTTGGCGATCGCTAAAACCCAACTGCTTTACTTCAAACATTGTCTCTTTTGTCAACTGTTCCAACCGCGTTCGTTTCAAGAACTTCTCTGTTTCCAGCAATTCCTGCATTTTATCCAAAAACCAAGGGTCAATTCCTGTGAACTCGAAGATATCTTCCACCGACATTCCCATCATCATCGCGTGGCGAACTGTAAAAATGCGATCGGGATTTGGCGTCCGCAATCCGGCGCGAATTTGTTCCAAACTCGGCAACTTTTCCGGTTTGTCGCACCCGAAACCCGCGCGGCCTGTTTCCAATCCCCGCAGGGCTTTTTGGAAGGATTCGTTGAAGCTGCGTCCGATCGCCATTACCTCCCCAACAGACTTCATTTGCGTTGTCAGAGTCGGTTCGGAACCGGGGAACTTTTCAAAGGCAAATCGGGGAATCTTCGTCACCACGTAGTCAATTGTCGGCTCAAAAGACGCCGGAGTTTTCTTGGTGATATCGTTGGAAATTTCGTCTAGGGTGTAACCTACAGCTAATTTTGCCGCCATTTTTGCAATGGGGAAACCGGTGGCTTTCGAGGCCAAGGCGGAGGAACGGGAAACCCGAGGATTCATTTCAATAACGATGAAATCTCCGTTGACAGGATTGACGGCAAATTGAATATTGGAACCGCCGGTTTCAACTCCGATTTCGCGGATAATTTTCACCGAAGCATCCCGCAGGCGCTGATATTCTTTGTCTGTGAGAGTTTGCGCCGGGGCGACGGTGATAGAATCGCCGGTGTGGACGCCCATCGGGTCGAGATTCTCGATCGAACAAATAATCACCACATTATCTGCCAAATCCCGCATTACTTCGAGTTCGTACTCTTTCCAACCAATCAAAGATTGTTCGATCAAAATTTGCGATACTGGACTGGCATCAATACCGCCTTGTGCCATTTCTTCAAACTCTTCTTGATTGTAAGAAATGCCGCCTCCCGTGCCGCCCATTGTAAAAGCAGGACGAATAATTAACGGATAACTGCCGATTTGGTGACCAATTGCTTTGGCTTCGTCGAGAGTGTTTGCAATCCCCGAAGGGCAAACTGCAACCCCAATTCGCGCCATTGCTTCCTTAAATAATAGCCGATCTTCTGCCATTTCAATTGCTGGCAACTTAGCACCAATCAACTCGACTTTGTATTTTTCTAAAACGCCATTTTTAGCGACGGCAACTGCTAAATTTAGTGCTGTTTGACCCCCCATTGTCGGTAAAATTGCTTGAGGTCTTTCTTTAGCGATGATTTGTTCGAGGATGGCTGGCGTTAGAGGTTCGATGTAAATGCGATCGGCAGTTTCCGGATCGGTCATAATCGTTGCAGGGTTGGAATTCACCAACACTACTTCAAAACCTTCTTCTCGCAAAGCTTTGCAAGCTTGTGTCCCTGAATAGTCAAATTCGCACGCTTGACCGATAACAATTGGGCCGGAACCAATGAGAAGAATCTTTTTTAAGTCTTGACGACGGGGCATAGGTTCGTAATTGGTAATTGGACAAGGTTAAGGATTAATTTGACATTTTGCACCATTTTTCACAAGTAGGAGGCTGAAACCTCTCAACTTTCGCAGCTAGGGGAAGCCCCCCCGCGAAGAGTTTGATCGAAAAATGGTGAAAGATATCATCAAGTCCAAACTATTTTAATTGTTGTTGGTAAGATGGTGTTGTATAATACAAATCCTCTGGTAAAATTCTCTCAGCGTTCAGTTGCTGCTGGCTTAACGCGATGTACAAGGCTTCTGAGTCGATCGCACAGCCTGTTCTACCGCAGATAAATCTTTTGATGGGGAAACGCGCCGAATGTCTGTTCCACCAGAGCAAGAATTACCCAAAAACCGGGTTTTTTCACCAAAATACTTCGGAAACAGGCAGGAGGCCTGTTCCACCAAAGATGAATGTGCTTGAGAGGCATCAGTCGTTGCCCCTTAAGCAATGATCGGGAAATAGGCATCCTGCCTCAAGTTACACCTGTTTCAAAAAATAATGCAACTGCAGGCCCGCGATCCAAAACCTGATAGTCATTAATTATCAGTCTTTCCCAATTTTTTAATCTCAAATCTCAAATCTCAAATCTCAAATCTCAAATCTCAAATCTCAAATCTCAAATCTCAAATCTCAAATCTCAAAAGGTATTACCTTAGTTTATTTTTGAGATAGCTCTTAATTTTTGTTATCGGTTCCCTCGCCCACGGTTCCCATCGTTTGTATTTTACATTTAGCCTCAAAAGCCAATCGGAATTATTTTTAATTAGGCGCAGGTCATCCTTAAACGGCGTCTGAGACAACATCTCCAGCCATAATTTATTAGGTTGGGGGCTTTCCCAAGGTTTCGGACTGGATATAAAGTGCATCACTCTAGTTGACATATCCTCCGTATTGTGGTTGTTCCATATCTGCTCTAATCGCTTCCACCTTCCCTCTAAAACCGAATTTGATGCCCCTTGGTCGCAATCGCACCAAAGGTTGATGCGAGCGTTTTCGAGCATTTTTTCAGACAGTTTTTCCTCCTCCCAAAGCTTCAGATTAAAAACTAAGAGACCTGCATTGAAATAAGGTTTTTTATCAGCCGGGTTGTTTGGATTTCCCCACACATTGAGCGCGGCAGCTACGGGCATTCCTTCAAAGTCTAAGTTCCACAGAGGATCTAAGCTGCCCAGAACTATCATGTCGCTGTCTAGCCAAATCAGTCTGTCTTTGACCTTGGTGTATTTGTCCGGTTCCAATCTCGCGTAAGTCAGCTTAGAACCCGACAGGGACAGCAATCCCCCGTAATTCGGCTTAACTTCTTCCCATTCAATCTCGTATTTGCAGCACTTTTGCAACTTTTCCTTTTGCTGTGTATTTATACCTGTTGATACCACAGTAACGTTGACAGGCAAATTCGGATCTTCGGTAACATTGAGTTCTATGGATTTCAGCAGGGCTGCTATCCCCAAAATGTAATTTTTATCGCCAATAATGGATATGTTCATTTCACTGATTGATGAAGGTTTATAGAAAATATAAATAGCATAATTTTTTTTTATCAAGGCAGATCGCCAGTTGATAGAACTTGGCAGAAACCGAGTTTCTGCACAAGCCCTACAAATTAAGGTTCCCACGGATCGAAGTGCCTTCGGTGACCGTCCGACGTGGATGTAAGAGGCGAATTCTTAAGCTTTTCGGTGACGGCGAATGAGTACGCTAATCACTTGTCCCGGCTGTGCACCTCGCTGTGGCGGACTCCAATCCCCGACGGCGGCAAATCCCAGTCGGTACAAGGTGTGGATGGTTTCTAACACGGCGGCGCGGGAACCGACAACCGTTATCCGCACGACTTCCTGTTCGGATACTGCTGAGTCGTCATTTGGACGCGCGGAAAAGTTATCGTCAGGCACGAATTCCTGTGACATAATATGATCTCCTGGTTTTTGGTTTTCTAGGAAAACCCAAAAACCCAGCCGCCCCGCACGTTAACACAGAGCAGGGCGGCTACAGAGAATGTTAGAATTCTCCATTAGCCTCCATACTGCTTACTCAGTTTGGCGGTTAGCTGTCCATTGCTGTTGGTAGCAGCTTTGGGCAGTGCAACTAGATTTTTGAGCGACGCGGGCTGCTTCCTCCTTGAGGAAAGCAGCCTTATTTTCACAGCGTAGCCGCAGATGGGGGCCGCCGTCAATCGATTTAAGATTTTGGATTTTAGATTTTAGATTGAGATTTTTCTCCAACAACTCAATCGATTTTAGATTTTAGATTTTAGATTTTAGATTGAGATTTTCCTGCAACAACTCTCCGGTCTCTCCCACCCTCCCCTTCTCCCACTCTCCCCCTCTCCCACTCTCCCCCTCTCCCACTCTCTCCTTCTCCCACTCTCTCCCTCTCCCTCAATCCAACCTAATAGATGAGGGAATGCGCCGAGGAAGATGTAAAATATGGAATCGTTCCAAAAGCTTAAAATCAAAAAACTAAAATACAGATATGCCTAGAATACAAGTGCGAATATTCCTTGCACCTGCTGCTTGAGGGCAACCACATCAATTTTTGATTTTTGATTTTTGATTTTTGATTGTCCTCCAACAACTCTCCCCATCTGCTATGCCTAGAACACCCAGCGAATATTCCGTGCACCTGCTGCTTGAGGGCGGCCACCGCGAAGAAGTGCGTTTCGCAACGCTGCAAGATTTTCAAAAGTGGTACAGCAGTACGCTGGTGCCGAAACAAGATTCAAGAGAATTTCTTAACGTCCCGATTAAAAATATTCAAGGCGAATACATGGTAGTTCGGCCTACCAGCGTTCTCGCAATTCGCGTAGAACCGATATTTACTTCTAGCGTCGAACGATACGATGAATAAGGAAAATAATCAATTGAATAGGAAAGATTGGAAGTTGAGCAAGATTTTTCGCTATCAGTTATTAGCCATCGTCTGTTGCGTTTTGGCGATCGCTTTTTCTGTGCCCGCCGTTGCAGTTGCGCCACTGCAAGCAATTAGTATAAATCAATTGCAAGCGGGCGATTCCGAGGATCTCGCCTTTGACCCTCAAATCTGGGGCGAAAATGGCAAACCCGGAGATAAAGAATTGCTGTTAAGGTCGATCGACAACAGCCTCCGCTATCTCGATACATCGGCCGCCGCCACTGCTTACAGCCGCTATCCAGTAGCAGGAGTTACGCGCGATCGAGTTCGGCGTTCTCTCGATCGATTTCGCCAATTAGTTGTCAGTTCGACAACTCCGGCACAACTCCAGGAATCGGTCAAGCGCGAATTTGTATTTTACAAATCCACGGGCAAAGACGGCAAAGGAACAGTCGCATTTACGGGTTATTTCGAGCCGACTTACGCAGCATCTCGCACGCCGAATTCCGAATACCGTTATCCCCTGTACCGGATGCCGCCAAACATGGCATCTTGGCCGAAACCTCACCCGACCAGATTGCAATTAGAAGGCGAAGATGCTTTGCAGGGAAGCAAAGGGTTGTTGCGGGGATTAGAATTAGTTTGGTTGCGCGATCGATTCCAAGCATTTCTCGTGCACGTCCAAGGTTCGGCGAGATTGCAGCTAACAGATGGTAGCGTGATGACCGTCGGTTTTGCAGGCAAAACCAGTCACAGTTATACAGGAGTCGGGCGAGAATTAGTTAAAGACGGAAAGTTTACTTTAGAAGAGTTAAATTTGCCGAAACTAAAGGAATATTTCACCAACTTTCCCGCAGAGATGAACAAGTATTTGCCGAAAAATGAAAGCTTTGTATTCTTCCGGGATACTAACGGAGTTCCAGCCACAGGAAGCATTGGAGTGCCAGTAACTGCCGAAAGGTCGATCGCCACCGATAAAGCTTTAATGCCCCCTGGCGCACTAGCATTAATTAGTACAAAACTCCCTTATCCGAATGCGGCAGGACAACTCGAACAAAATGCGGTAAATCGGTACGTTTTGGATCAGGATACCGGCGGTGCAATCAAAGGCGCGGGGAGAGTTGACGTATTTATGGGAACGGGGAATTTAGCGGGCGATAGGGCCGGTTTTATCAACTCAACAGGAGAACTGTATTATCCGCTTTTAAAGTAGATTAATTCTACTTGATGTGATTGTTTACTGTGCGTTGCAATCCCGGACACGGCAATGCGCCGTGTCCCTACTGATATCGCCGACAATCAATATATAATCTATTTTTGATAATTGCTATAAAATAGAAAATACCCCACCCTCTCAATCTTACAAATGCTCAACAAAATTCTGCAATTCTTCAAACGACTATTTCAGCAAATATTCGGAGCCCCAACCCCATCCACCCCGCCGGGAAATACCGCCATCCGCCCAGCCTTAACTGACGCGGAATACGAGTCGAAATTCATGGAAATATTGGAAGGGGTGAATGCCGGCTGGAGTCGAGGGGATGTAGCGGGATTCTTAATCGCAAAACGCCTTAAAGATGGTGAATTGGCGGCTTGGTTGCGACGGTTTGGGCAAAGATTGTTAGAGGGCGAACATGATGAGACTGCTGCTGCGGATGCCGTGGCATCGCTTCAGGAATTGGCGCAGCGGCTGGTATTGTTAGGTAGAATTGCCAGCGGGGAATTGTCAGAGGTTGCGAGGCAAATTGGGCGGGAGATATTGACACGATTTCCGCTGCCGGAGGTTGAAGAGGAGGATACAAAGGGGAGGGTGATTGAGGCGGTTTTTGTTGGGGATGGTTTGGGTTTTTCTGGGGAAGTGAACCGCAGAGGCGCTGAGGGTGCGGAGGCAGAATCGGAAGTTAATGTAGAGGCGAAAGCCTGGTGCGAGCGAGGGAATGAGCAGTATAATTTAGGAAGATTTGAAGAGGCGATCGCATCTTATAACCAGGCAATCGCTCTCCAACCAGACTATCACGATGCTTTGCACAACCGAGAGGTAGCGCAACGTAAGTTAGGCGAAATTAAATAGGCGAACTCGCTTGTATCCATAATTTTTTCTAGGTATTGCGATCGTTATGATACTATTAAGGATTTAGCGCAGTTTCACTTGCTAATTATTATACACTAAAATAAGAGTTGGATGATTTTAATCCTCACTACAAACTTAATTGGTAAGGTGCACAATCCGTACCCTAAAATATGTTTATCCTATGAGGATTAATCCCAAATCCTTGCATCCAAAACCCACATCGAATGACACAAGTAATCGGCATTGACCTAGGCGGCACCGCAATTAAACTCGGCAGATTTAGCGAAGACGGCATTTGTCACCAATCCTTAACTGTTCCAACCCCTCAACCCGCAACGCCAGAAGCAGTTTTAGCTACAATGACCGATGCTATTTTACAACTGAATCCGGTCGAAAATGCTGTAAGTGCGATCGGCATTGGCACTCCAGGTCCTGCAGACGCCGCAGGCCGCATAGCTAGAGTAGCAATTAACCTCAAAAACTGGCATAACGTCCCCCTAGCTGACTGGTTGGAAGCTAAAACCGGACTGCCGACCATATTAGCAAATGATGCCAACTGTGCCGGATTGGGAGAAGCTTGGTTGGGCGCCGGAAGGAAGTTTAAAAATCTCATTTTACTCACTTTAGGTACAGGCGTCGGCGGTGCAGTTATCCTAGACGGCAAACTATTTGCAGGTCATCAAGGCGCAGCCGGAGAACTAGGATTGATTGCTATAAATCCCGACGGCCCGGAATGCAATAGTGGCAATCGCGGTTCTTTAGAACAGTATGTTTCCGTGCAAGCAATTCGCCGGGAAATGGGTTTGGAACCTCTAGAATTAGCCGATTTAGCTAAGTCGGGAGATGCCAAAGCTTTAGAATTTTGGCAGAACTACGGCCGCTATCTGGGTATCGGTTTGGCAAGTATAATTTATATTTTAACGCCGGAAGCTATTATTATCGGCGGCGGAATTAGTGCCGGTGCAGAATTTTTCTTACCGCAGGTTCAATCCGAAATTCAGCAACGTGTACTGCCGAGTTCTCGCGAAGATTTACAGTTATTGGTGGCTGAATTGGGCAATCAAGCAGGCATGGTAGGGGCAGCCAAATTAGCTTGGCAGCTTGTTCAATAGTTAAAATTTAAAAAAGCAGCGCATTTTACTGCGCTTTTTTAATATTTAAAATTAGGGTGCAACCTCAGCACTTTAGATCAAAAAAATAAAATGAATGTGAGGAGTTACTAAACATAGTCTCCCTTTATCCTTCAATGACTAATGACTGTTTTATGGCAGAGATTGCCCAGTCGTCTTTTTAATGTAGTCCTGAATTTCTTGATAAGCGTCCGGGTTGCTTTGGCGCAGGATAATAATGTTAGTTGCGCTGTCAGGCAGGCAAAAGCTTAGCCGACCGTTTTGTTCGCAAGCAAAAGAGCTAATTCGACTCATATCGATCGCAAATTCTTTGCGGTCATAATGAATTTTAATCCACGAACCTCTAGAATTGCGATCGATGGTTTTTTTGAG
Source organism: Microcoleus sp. Pol14D4 (assembly GCF_036701245.1). Classification (NCBI taxonomy): domain Bacteria; kingdom Bacillati; phylum Cyanobacteriota; class Cyanophyceae; order Oscillatoriales; family Microcoleaceae; genus Microcoleus; species Microcoleus sp. Pol14D4. The sequence continues at coordinate 124,869 of NZ_JAUBQM010000004.1, read as the reverse complement.
GTAATCGAGAACTTGCTTGTAAGCCTCATAATTGCCTTGGGGATTGAGGATAATCGGCTGACTGCTATTAGGCAGCCAAAAGGTGAGACGCTTGTTATCCAGTTCGCTAGAAAAAGCACTAATAGTGTCAAGGTCAATTATGTATGTACTTTTCTCATAAGTAATTTTGCTCCAATAAGCCACAAAGCCTCCTCAAACCTGTGTTTCCTGGTATTTTAGGATAGTTTGACAACTCATACCATTTTAGATTTTAGATTTTAGATTTTAGATTGGGCATGACTGATGACTATCGGGATTTGGAACGTGCCTAAAGTTGCATTTTTTTGGGAAACTGGTATCGCCCTTGAAATCAAAGCTAAAAAGTTAAGTAAAAATATCAGCATTTTTACCTTCTGCCTTGTGCCTTTTGCCTTCTCCTTTCGGGTACTAGCCCCCCAATCCCTATGTTAGGGCTGGGGGATGAGGTTTTTCACTGGTTGAGAATGCTGCCCGATATCATGTCCGGTAAGTGGGACCCGAATCAAATCCGATTGTTGGGTTGGGCGGGTGATTGTCTGCCTGATTTGAATATTGTGTACTCTCACCCGCCCCTACAGACATCTAATATATCAGAACTAATCGATCGCACATGATACGAGATCAGTTTGCTGCAACTTTCTCGGCAACCAAGCCGCGACCCTCATCTTCTAAAACATCCTGCTTTCCCTGGATGCTAGCGGCCTGGATAAACCCTTGAAACAATGGGTGGGGGGCGCTAGGTCGAGATTGGAATTCGGGGTGAAATTGACTGGCTATGAAAAAGGGATGGTTCGGCAATTCGATCATTTCTACTAATCGGCCGTCTGGAGATGTACCGGAGACTGCATAACCTGATTCTAAGAAAAGATTGCGGTAGGCGTTGTTGAATTCGTACCGATGGCGGTGCCGTTCGTAAATCACTTCTTTCTGATAAAGTTTGAAAGCTAGGGTGTCTGGGTTGACGCGACACGGATACAAACCCAGTCGCATTGTACCGCCCAAATCGACTACATCTTGCTGTTCTGGCAATAAATTAATTACCGGATTTGCTGTATCCGGGTTAAATTCAGCGCTGTTGGCATCCTTTAGTTGGGCGTTGTTGCGCGCCCATTCAATCACAGCACACTGCATCCCCAAACACAATCCCAAAAAGGGTATTTTATGGTGTTTAGCATATTCGATCGCCGCTATTTTGCCGTCAACTCCCCGAACCCCAAAACCTCCCGGTACAAGAATGCCGTTGATATCTTTGAGATAATTATCGAGGTTTCCCGATTCTAAATCTTCTGAGTTAATCCAGTGCAAATTCAGGTCGCAGCCGATCGCAATTGCCGCGTGCCGCAAAGCTTCGACCACCGAAAGATAAGCATCGTTTAACCGCACGTATTTGCCAACTAAAGCAATATCAATTTTGTGATTGGGACTGTAAAGCCTGTTGACTAAAGTTTGCCACTGATGCAAATCTGGCTGGCGATGTTCGAGTTGCAGCAAATTGAGCGTTTGTTGGGCTAAACCCTCCTCTTCCATCATCAGGGGTACTTCGTAGATACTTTTAGCATCTTGAGATGTGATGACACATTCTTCGGGTACGTTGCAGAATTCGGACAATTTCTGTTTCATGCCCAAAGACAGCGGGCGATCGCACCGACAGACTAAAATATCTGGTTGAATGCCGATCGACCGCAATTCCTTCACCGAATGCTGAGTCGGTTTAGTTTTCATCTCCCCAGCCGAAGGAATCCAAGGTATCAGCGTGACGTGCATATACACAACATTTTGCCGGCCGACATCCTTGCGAAACTGGCGAATTGCCTCCAAAAACGGCAAAGATTCAATATCTCCCACCGTTCCGCCGATTTCCGTAATCACGACATCGGGATTAGTATTTTTTGCTACCCGATGAATTCGCTCTTTAATCTCGTTAGTGATGTGCGGAATCACCTGCACCGTGCTCCCTTGATACTCACCGCGGCGTTCTTTGTTGATCACCGCTTGATAAATGGAACCCGTGGTGACGCTGTTGAGGCGCGACATGGAAGTATCGGTAAAACGCTCGTAGTGTCCCAAATCCAGGTCAGTTTCCGCACCGTCTTGTGTGACGAAGACTTCTCCGTGCTGAAACGGGCTCAGAGTGCCGGGGTCAACGTTAATATACGGGTCTAGCTTCAAAATCGAGACTGAATAGTCCCGCGACTTCAATAGGCGGCCCAAGGAAGCACCGACAATTCCCTTGCCGATGCTGGAAACCACGCCGCCAGTCACAAACACAAATTTGCTCATAGGATTTTCGACTTTAGATGTTTCAATGTCAGGTCAGACTCAAATGTGACATAGGTAATCCATAAGGGCAACCACGGGGGATGGCCCCTACACCCATTTGACCAAATTATTGACGATTGTTATGTGCTTGCAACCAAGTTGTCAAATCTGACACACTGGCAAAGTCTAATAGTTCCTCTCCTAGATTCTCTAATTGCTGAGCGGATAACTCAGCGATGCTGGTTTTGATCTCCGGCGACAGCACGCTGACACTGCGCTCCAACTGACGAACAATTAATGTCACTTTTCCTTGTCTGATGCCTTGTTCGATGCCTTGTTCGATGCCTTGTTCGATGCCTTGTTCGATGCCTTGTCTGATTCCTTGTTCTATCCCGATTCTGGTAGCTTTGGTAATTGCACCGCGCTGGTCTTGAATAAAAATTTCTCGCCTTTCTAAATCTTCCAATTCATCAGGATCGAGATTTGCTTCATTGGCAATTGTAAAAGCTTTGCGGAGTTCCGGTACATTTCCCAACTCTTCCGGGACAGACCTTAACGTCCGAGCTGTTTTCATGAAATATATCCACTTATCAGTCAGAGTCTCTAATTCTGCTAAAGTCTTGTCAAATTTGGGCAACTCAACAAATACAAATTCTAATTCATCCGCCAAATAATCGACCAAGTTGTTTTTTTCTTTGATACAAAACCGCGAAATTACTGTGTCCAGATGCTCAAACATTGGGAAATCTGTAATCGTCAAGGCAATCACGGGATTTAATAGGTTGTAGTTTTCTCCGCTTTTCAATTGCACTGAGTAAGCTTTGGTAGCATTGTATAAAATTCGTTTTTCAAAGGATTCTACATTCAATACCTGCATTTCAATGATCGCAGTTTTGCTACCACTAATTTTAGCTTTGACATCCAAGTAAGTATCTTTGACTCCTTTGATTTTGGGAGCTAAATAAGGGTCAAGAATTTCTAAATCTTCGATGACTGGCTGCGCTTCGTAGAGGATGGCATTTAAGAAGCTAATCAAAATGTCTTTGCTGTCAGCAGAGCCGAAGATTTTTTTAAAGGCAAAGTCGGTTTTGGGGTTAATAAAATTCATGGCTTTTTCAATTTATTAGAGCTTGAGAGGTTGAGGTTAGAGTGATTTAATTATTTAACTATCATACAATTTTGTAGTTTTGCTTCGCGGACGATCGCCCCAACCGACATCACCCAAATACGGATCGTGCGGCCGACAGCAGTCGCCCTGAGCAATCATGGCTTCGACAAAAGTTCCAGCGCCCAGTCCGCCCCTAGGCTAGTCAACCTAAAATCTAAAATCAGCCCTACGCCCTTGGTGATTTTTCCCAGAAAGCTAACTCAGGAACGTTTCGCGAAGCGTAAAGTCATGGTAAACATAGCACCTCAAGTCTGCTAAAAAAAACAGCTATGAAGTTTGTCTGCGTTCTATCCACTCAACGGTTGCTTTCTGCTGGTATCGCATTGCTCGCTGCGATCGAGTGTGGCGCGTGGCTCGCTCCAAATGCGGCGCGGGCAAAAGCTCCTGGGGAAAATTATTCGTCTGTGTCGCCGAAAATCCTCGCTAGTAACGATGTTAATTGCAATGGGGCGCGATCGCCCGAAACTAGCTGTCGAGTAGGCGGTTTGTTCGTCAAAACTCCCAATACGACTCAAGAACAAGTCTTTCCTCTCAAGCAGACTGAAGTTAAAGCCAAAATTGCTGGCAATATCTCCCGCGTCGAAGTTGTTCAGAAGTTTGAAAATCCTTTTCCCGAACCTATAGAAGCTGTTTATATATTTCCTTTGCCCGACGAAGCGGCAGTGGACGATATGGAAATTAAAATAGGCTCACGAATTATTAAAGCTGATATCAAACTGCGCGAGGAAGCTTTGGAAATTTACGAACAAGCCAGAAAGCAAGGCCGGACTGCTGGTTTGTTGGAACAAGAACGTGACAATATTTTTACTCAGTCTCTCGCTAATATCAAACCGGGAGAAAAAATTGAAGTTACGATTCGCTACACCGAAAGTCTCAAGTTTGCCGGCGGCGATTACGAATTTGTGTTTCCAATGGTGGTTGGGCCGCGCTATATTTCGGGAAATACGATCCCCCCCAACCCCTCCTTAGCAAGAGGGGGCTATAGTTCTGGTGCCGATCGCATTAACCCGCCTGTTTTGCCTCCGGGAACACGATCGGGTCACAATATCGCTGTTTCGGTAGAAATAGATGCCGGAGTTGCGATCGGCGATGTCCGCTCTACTTCCCATCAAATTACAACTGACCGCAGCGGCAATATTGTACAAGTCCAATTAGCCAATTCTGACACAATTCCCAATAAAGATTTAATTCTGCGCTATCGAGTCGCGGGCGAAAATACTCGCGCAACTATTTTGACTCAATCAGACAAGCGGGGCGGTCATTTTGCTACTTATTTGATTCCGGCTTTAAACTACAAAACTAATGAAATTGTACCCAAAGATGTCGTGTTTCTGATGGATACTTCCGGTTCTCAACAGGGCGAACCGCTGGCAAAATCTAAGGAGTTGATGCGCCGCTTCATTCAAGGGCTGAATCCCAACGATACTTTTACTATTATTGATTTTGCAAACACTGCACAAGCGCTTTCAACAACTCCTTTAGCAAATACGGCTGCCAACCGACAAAGCGCGATTAATTATATCGATAAGTTGCAGGCTAACGGTGGCACTGAACTGCTTAACGGCATTCAAGCAGTGATGAATTTTCCGGCTGCGGCAACGGGAAGGCTGCGGAGTGTTGTACTAATTACTGACGGTTACATTGGTAATGAAAATGAAGTGCTGGCTCTGGTTCAGCGGAGTCTGAAACCGGGAAATCGACTTTATAGTTTTGGTGTCGGCAGTTCTGTGAATCGGTTTTTGATTAACCGTTTGGCGGAAATGGGAAGAGGCACGTCTCAGGTAATTCGTCAAGATGAACCGTCGGCAGAAGCGGCAGAAAAGTTTTTTCGTCAAATTAACAGTCCGGTATTGACTAATATTCAAATTAGTTGGGAAGGCATGGGGGAAAAACCGCAGATTTATCCGATCGCACCCCCAGACTTGTTTGCGAGTCAGCCACTGGTTTTGTTTGGCAAAAAGACCGATCGAGCCCCCGGCCAACTTCGCATCCGCGGCACTCTTGCAGGTGGCAAAGCTTACGAGCAAGTTTTACCTGTTAACTTTGCTAAATCCGGCGGGCGGCAGCGGGAGTCAACTTCAGTCGCAGCAGGCGCTACGGATTTTGGCAATCCGGCGGTAGCTCAACTTTGGGGGCGATCGCGCATTAAAGATTTAATGAATCAAATGTTTGGTGGTGAGACTAAATCTCTGGTGGAAGCTGTGACTAATACTGCTCTGACTTATCGCTTGCTGTCGGAATACACGGCTTTTGTGGCTGTGAGCGAAGAAGTGCGAGTCGAACCAGATGGAACTCGTCGCCGCGTGCAAGTGCCTGTGGAATTACCGCAGGGTGTCAGCTATGAGGGTATTTTCGAGTCGGAGGGGGCAGAGCAAACTAGAGGCGGCACTCGCAGCGTTACCTCGAATCGCCACTCGGCACCGGTGAGTCCAACTCCTGCTATGCCGCGGCAGCGAACTTACGGTGAGTTGCCAGCCCCGAAGCCTTTGGCTGATCGCATCCAAGTAGTTAGCGCCGAAGGGTTGGATGCCGGGGCGATCGCCGCTTTGACTCAATACCTGCAATCGCTTAATCTCCCGGCGGGGGTTAGCGGTGAAATGGTGTGGGAGTTATCGGTACAAGACGGCCGCGTAGCCCGAGTGGCGATCGACACTAAAACCTCAACGCTGCAAGCAACAGACGCCGTAGAGACTCTCAAGAGAGCCCTGAGTTCCTGGCAACCTCCAGCAGGGTTCAAGGGCACGCTGCGCCTGAAGTTGCGAATTACGGTCGATCGTTAAGCAAGGACTATCTATGTCACAAAACATTAACTTTTAATTCAAAAATACCGAAAGCGCGATCGCTACCCCGTGGAAGATATAAAATCTTTATTAAGAGATTGCCTTTAAACAGAAAGTGATGTTAGTGAAATTTATACCGTTTGAGGCAAACGCTAAAACAGTTTCCTTTCTGAAACAGTTTCCTTTCTGAAACAACCTTAACAGTAAAGATTTCTGGATCGAAACCCCCAATCATAGAAGGTATGATGCCCTATGGAAGTTAGTGAACTGCTCAACAATTACGAAAAAGGACAAAGAGACTTTACTGGAGCCGATCTCAGCGGGAAAAACCTCAGCGGAGCAATCTTAATCGGAGTCAACCTTTCGCGAGCTAATCTTTCCGGGGCGAACCTCAGCAGGGCGTTTCTCACCAAAGCAACACTCAACGATGCACAGATGCAAAGAACAAATCTGACTTTTGCCAAAATGGGCGAAACCCAACTTTCGGGTGCAGATTTGACAAAAGCTAATTTGAGTGGAGCTTTTTTGGTAAAAGCAAAATTGCCCAGAGTAAAGTTAAGCGGCGCAACTTTAACTAGCGCAAACCTGCGGGGCGCTGTATTGTGGAATGCCAATTTGTGCAGCGCCGACTTGCAATTAGTTAACTTGCTGGGCGCGAATCTGACGGCAGCTAATTTTAACTGGGCCAACCTTTACGGTGCAAGGCTCAATAGTGCAAAACTTTTTGGAGTTCAATTAACCGGAGTCAGTCTGCGGCGAGCGCAGTTGACAGGGGTGAATCTCTGCGGTGTAGATTTAAGCGGCATTAACGTGAGCGAAGCTAAACTCATGGGAGCTAATTTGGAAGGCTCGAATTTGGTGGGGGCGAATTTCAGCGCCGCTCAGTTGCGTGGGGTGAAGTTGGCGGGTGCAAACTTAACCGGCGCTAAGTTGAGGGGAAGTTGTTTGAGAGGGGCAAATCTAAATTGGGCAAAGTTGTGTCAAGCTGATTTGATGGCTGCAGATTTGAGCGAGGCGACGTTAATAGGAGCTAATTTAGATAATGCTTTGTTGGCGGGAGCAATTTTGCCGGAATCTATTAGACGCTATTTTTCTTTAGCTGGGGCTGGCAGAGTCAATTCTTGGGAAGTGACGGAAATTAAAAATGGGTAATGGGAAAGGGGGAATTTGGAAGTGGGGAATTGGTAATTGCGTATCTGAATTGGATTTTTGAGCGGGCATCCCGCCCAACCCCTACTCCCCCCAATAATTTCCTCCAACTTGACTGTAAAATTTAGATGCGACACGATCGATTAAATCCGGTAACTAGAATTATTAAAAGTGGTACATATCCTCGCCGGAAAGGGCATTGCCCTGTAGCGACAAAGAATTACGCTCAAGGTTTTCTGTTGAAATCGATTCTTTAATCTCAAATCTAAAATCGCTATGACTGTTAATTTTGGGGTGGTGCTGGTAACTGTGGCATCGGAGGAGGAGGCGGAGAATCTCGCGAAATCTCTAGTTGAACACAAGCTGGCTGCTTGTGTGAGTTTGTCGCCAATTCGCTCTATTTATACTTGGCAAGGCGAGATTCATGCCGAGTCAGAGTGGCAGTTGGTGATTAAAACTGATATGGCTAAATTTGAGGCTTTAAAAACAAAAGTTCAGGAACTCCATTCCTATGAAGTTCCCGAAATTATTGCTATTCCTATTATCGCTGGCAGCGATGCTTATCTCAATTGGCTGGGACAATCTTTAAGTTTATAGTCAAGACTTTAGTCCTAAAGTGTCAAATGAAGAGGGACTAAAGTCCCTACTACAAATGGTCAGGAACCTAGGAATTATGGCTGGTAGGGCCAATGACGCCGATTTTGTGGCGAAAACTTAGTTCGCCGCCGAACCAGCCTGTAATGCCCAGCAATGTTGCAACGACGATCGATATTGCTAAACCTGTATATACGATCGGCTCAGCCGGATTTCCTTGTCGCAACAGCAAGTTAATCAGGGAAAGTACCAAAGCCGCCACATTCCCGCCCATGTGCAACCAACCGGCACTGCGCTCGCGCACTCTTTTTATTTTGAAAAAATCTAAAAAGCCCGTGATTCCCGCCAAAATCCCCGCACCAAAACCGGCGCCAATCAGCCAAACCGAAGCTCTAGCCCAAAACGGATCGCTTGTCAGCCAATAACCGATATCCGTGCCGGCGGCTCCTACTAAAAAGGCTACCGGAAACACGATCAGCACTGGGTGGAGGGGATGACCTGCAACTGAAACTGTACTTGTAATGCCGGCATCGCGATATTCTGTGTCGTCACTTTCGAGAATCGGCGGAATATTGGGATAGGGCGTACTATTTCTTTGATTTGTTTCCATGATTTCTACAGATAACTTTTGTACAACAAACCCGTTTTTATTGGATTGAAATTAATCCCAAATCCGCTCGCCGTTTTCGTCAACGCGGGCTTGCCGAATTACGTCAGAAATTTCGTCGGCGTCTTTGACGTGGTGCAAAGCTTTCTTTTCCCCATCGGGTTCTTCTACGATCACATAAGTTGGAACTGTAACAACATCGCCCGTGATGTCTGGCACGTGGTCTACCGCCAGTTGCTGGGCTTTTTCTTCGATGCTTTGCGGTTCGTCGGAAATGCGATCGCCCGGATTGACAGTGCGTTCCATATCTTTGCCTGGTTTGTCGATACTCATAAAAACCTCTCTGGTATTTCTAATTTTTTGCTGACTCTAATTCCTACTATTGAACGAAAAATATCTCTACGCAAACATCTCCCGACGGGTGGAAGTTTCAGTTATGCCGATCGCAGGCAGCCTCTTCCTGTAGGTAGAGGTTTTTCGGCTGGTTCGGAAAAAAACCTAAGCTAAAATCTAAGCATGATATTTTCCTTCCCTTTGAGTTGCCCATGAAAAGTTACGATTGGATTGTTGTCGGCGGTGGCATTACTGGTGCATCACTGAGTTACGAACTGGCAAAAAAAGGTTTTGCTGTGCTGCTTTTGGAACGAGATGCTGCCATGCAAAATGCTACTCGTTTTAGTTATGGTGGCTTGGCTTATTGGTCGGGGACGACTGATTTAACTCGCAAATTGTGTCAAGAAGGTATCGAACGCCACCGCAATTTATCGGCGGAATTAGATGCTGATACTGAGTTTCGCGAGTTGGATTTGTTGCTGACAATTGATGCGGGCAATGATGCCGAAAAAGTGGCGGCTAATTACGCGTATTTTGCGATTGTTCCGCAGCTTTTGAGTGTTGCAGAAGCTGGCGAGTTGGAACCTTTGCTGAATAAAAGTGCGATCGCCGGAGCTCTGACTGTGCGCCACGGTCACATTTCGCCGACTGCCACAAATAAAGCTTATTGTCAAGGGTTTCTCCGGTTGGGAGGAACTATAGAATTTGCTGAAGTAATTGGGTTTATAGAAGAGGGAAACCGGATTTCGGGAGTCAAGACGGCGCAGGGAATTTATCGCTGTGAAAATACTGTGGTTTGTGCTGGAGGTTGGAGTCGGAGTTTGCTGAAGGTGGCTGGTGTTTCTGTGGGAGTTTATTTTACTCGCACCGAGATTTTGGAAACTGCACCTGTGGATTTGAAACTCAGGACTTTGGTGATGCCTGCGGTATTAAAACGTTTTGAATTGGAAGCTGAATCGAGTAGAATTGAGGTGGATTTTCTTTGGGATGAACCTGGTAAAGAGTTGCTGTCGCCGATTTTAGATTCGGGTGCAATTGGGTTTAAGGATGGCAGTTTGCGGATCGGGCAATTGTCGCGCACTTTGAGCGATTTGAATGCTAAAGTCGATCGCGAAACCAGCGAAAGGGCAATTCGTGCAGGAATCGGCAAAGTTTTGCCTGATTTGGCAGGTTTACCTGCAACTTGGCACGAGTGTAGTGTGGCATTCAGCGCTGATAATTTGCCTGTAGTGGGGCCGATTGCCGATCGCCCTGGATTGCACGTTTTTTCGGGTCTGAGCAATCCTTTGGTGATTGTACCTGCTTTGGCTGAGCGATTTGCGAATGCGGCGGGGGGAGAAGAAGATAGGGCGATCGGGCTTTTGTCTCCCAATAGATTTATCGCAGAAGGAAGAAGGAAGAAGGATAGATGACTAATGACTAATGACTACTGACTACTGACTAAAAAAGGCAGCGCGACAATAAATGTAGTACCTTTGTCGATCGCACTTTCCACGCTTATTGTACCGCCGTGCAGGTCAACTATGTGTTTGACAATGCAGAGTCCCAGACCCGATCCTTTAATCTTGCCTACATTAGCACCCCGTTCAAACTGCTGAAATAGTTTTCCTTGATATTCCGGTGTCATTCCAATTCCCTCATCTCGAACGCACAAAATTATTTGTTCGTTTTTGCAGCTTAAGTCTAAACATATATTGCCACCGTTTGGAGAATATTTAATGGCGTTTGAAAGCAGATTAGTCAGAAGGTGGTGCAGTAGTTTAGCATCGAGATTGGCGTGCAGCGGATTTGTGTGACTGCGGAAATGTACTAGGTGTTTGTCGGTGATGATAGGTTGCAGTTCTTCTAAAATAGACTTGCATAAGTCCGTAGCATTGATCTGATTTAAATTTAAGGAGATTTTACCTGATTCTGCTTTGCTAAGCATTAAAATATCTTCCAGCAAACTACTCATATTACTGACGGCTTTTTTAATGCGATCGACATTTTTATTGGTAGTTCCGGGGGTTTTATTCAATTCGCTATCTTCTAGCATTTCAGCCGATAACTGTATAGTAGTTAAAGGAGTGTTTAAATCGTGGTAAGCCATTGAAATAAAGCGCGCTCTATTTTCGCTTTTTTCTGCGGCTAATGCCATTATTTTTTTTAGACTAACTGCTTCTTGATGTTTGCTCAGCGCTATCTTGATTGTGGCGTGTAGTTCTCTTTGCTTAAAAGGTTTGAGGAGGTAGCCGTAAGAGCCAGTATTTTCGGCTCGCTGCAAAGTTGCGTCGTCGGCATAGGCAGTTGTATAGATAATTGGGATATCTAATTCTTGATTAATTATTACTGCTGTTTCTATGCCGTCAATGTCGCCTTTGATGACTATATCCATTAATATTAAATCAGGTTCCAATTCGCCGGCGCGATGAATGGCATCGGCTCCTGAAGAGACAATGCCTGCGATTTGATATCCTAAATTTTCTAATTTTTGGGCTAAACTTTTAGCAATTAAGAGTTCGTCTTCGACAATCAAAATATTAATTGCTTTTTCGGCCACATCCATAATTTTAAAACCTTTGGCAGTAGTTTAATTCATGAAATTTCAGGTGAAATGCTGTGCCAGTTTGTGTTAACAGTTCGATGCTTCCTTCTAACTGCTCAGTTAAAGTACAGACAACTTGAAAGCCCATTGAGTTAGTTTTCCGAAAATCTAAGTTTCGAGGAAAGCCGATGCCGTTATCCTTAACTAAGAGGTTGATTTCTCCATCGTCAGTTTGATAACATTCTACACTAACTGTACCACTCGTGGCATCAGGAAAAGCGTGTTTGAGCGTATTTGAAACCAATTCATTGGCAATTAAACCGCAGGGAGTAGCGGTTTCAAGATTTAGGGAAATTGGCTTAGCTAATACCTGCAACTTAATTTGGTTGTTGCTAATATTATAAGAGTGAAACAAGTTACTTACCAAATCTTCAAGATATTCGCCAAAATTAATTTGCGCTAAGTTAGTCGATCGGTACAGTTTTTCGTGAATCAGAGCCATAGAATAAAGGCGATTCTGACTTTCTTCAAACATTTTGCTTACTTGCGGGTCGGCAACTGTGTTCGATTGCAATTCTAACAGACTGGCAACTACGCAGAGGTTGTTTTTGACGCGGTGGTGAATTTCTTTAAGCAAAATTTCTTTTTCTCTGAGGGAGTTTTTCAAATTTGCTTCCGCTTGTTTGCGGTCGCTCAGTTCAGCTTGCAGTTGCTGGTAAAGTAGAGATTGCTGAATAGCGATCGCTAATTGATTCACCAACTGGTGAAATAAATTGATTTCCCATTCTAGCCACTCACGAGGACGATCGCATTGGTGGGCAATCAGCAATCCCCAAAGTTCGCTGTGCTGAATAATCGGCACTACTAACTTTGCTCTAACTTCAATCTGTTTCATAAACTCCGCCACACAATCTGTAAGGAAGGGAGAATCTAGTTCAGAGATCGCAGAAATTCGCCCTTGCAAATAAAGCTGATAACTTTCAGGCGGAAAAACCTCTTCGCCAAAATATCTATCCACGAGTTGGCTGCATCCTTCTGCCACCGCTTCAGCAATGACTCTGCCGCCGGTTTTGGGTAAAAGTTGATAAACCAAAACTCGATCGGCTAATAATACTTGCTGGAGTTCGGCAACCGTAGTGTTGAGAATTTCCTCTAATTGCAAAGACTGGCGGACGCGACGGGCGATCGCCTCGACGAGCCGTTCTCGCTCGAACTGCTGCTGCAGCGCTATTTCTGCGTATTTAGAATTGGTGATATCGGCGGCGTAACCAATAATTTCTATCGGAATGCTCCTGCTGTCAACCAATAGCTTCAGTTCCGTCCGCAGCCAGCGGTAAAGTCCGTCTCGGTGCAGAAAGCGGTACTCGCAAATGCAATTTTCGCCCTCGGACAAATTAGAAAAGTTTGCTAAAAATTGGAGGCGCTCTTCAGGGTGAATCCGGCTCGACCAAAATTTAGAATCTGCTAACAGTTCTTGGGGATCGTAGCCCATGATTGCCTTAACGTTGTCGCTAATGTAAGTAGTACAAAAATCTCCCGTGGGTGCGGCAGTAAAAATTACTGCCGGATTAGAAGCCAGTAAAAATTGCAGGCGTTCTTTTAACTGCTGAAATTCCATTTCTGCCCGCTTACGATAACTGATATCTTCGATCGCCCCCATGCTGTAGAGAGGAATGCCCTCGCGATCGCGGATCAGCGTCACCGTCAAGTTTGCCCACATCAGCTCGCCATTCTTCTTAATCAAGCGTTTTTCCGTTTGTAAACGAGAAATATTGCCGCATATCAACTGCTTGACTTCCTCTACATCTGCTTGTAAATCTTCTGGATGCGTGAGTTCAGTAAAAGTCATGCTAGCCAACTCCGAATCGCTGTAGCCCAACATCTGGCGGTGAGCTTCATTCACTTTGATCGTGCGGTAGTCGCGCACGCTTGCCAAACCAATCGCGATCGGAGCATCGTCAAATAAGTTGCGAAACTTTTCCTCGCTCTTTTGCAGTGCAGCTTCTGCCTGTTTGCGAGCGGTAATGTCTCGGGCGACCCACATCACCCGATCGAGATCCAGCGGCGAAATAGTGGCATCAAACCAGAATAACTTGCAGCCAATTTCCATGCTGTATTCAACTCTGTGAGTTTGCCTAGATGCTAAGGTTTGGCGAATGTGACCCAGGGCAAAATTAGCTTCCGCTTCTGGGAAGATTTCGGCGAGGGTTTTGCCCAGCACTTCAGGAGCAGGTTTGTACAGCAGTTGGGGAGCAGTGGGGGCGATTTTGAGGTAGCGGCCGCTTGCGTCGAAAACCAGGACAATATCCGTCATCGCGTTAAACAGCGCCAGCAGTTCGGCTTCGGAGTTTTGAAGTTTTTCTTCGGTCAATTTGCGATCCGTAATGTCGGTGTCAGTGCCAGTCAGGCGGAAAGCCTTGCCAGAAGCCGATCGGATCGCGCTGCCGCGGGCAAGTATCCAGCAGGTGCTGCCGTCTTTACGCACCATCCGGTGTTCTACTTCATAAATTTCTGTTAAACCCTCTAGATAAGCATTTACTGCTTGGGCGACTGTAACTCGATCGTCGGGATGAACGTGAGATGCCCAATTTTCCATGCGGTTAGGAATCTCTGCGTCTTGATACCCCAACAAAGCTTTCAAAGACGGAGCAATATAGATTTCGTCGGTTTCCAAATTCCAGTCCCAAACCCCCACTTTGCCGGCCGATACTGCCATTTCGTACCATTGTGTCCGCTGCTGCACTCGCAGTTCTAACTCTGCATTGAGCTGCTGCAAAGCGATTTCTGCTTGTTTGCGATCCGTGACATCCCTGCCTGCAGCTTGATACTCGACGATTTGTCCGCTCTCGTCGAATATCGCCCGATCGATCCACTGGTGCCAGCGAATTTCCCCGCTCGGCAAAATTACTTGGTGCTCGCAGGTAAAAATAGGGTTGTCGGGAGACACAGAAGTATATTGCTGTTGAAAAATTTCTCGGTCTGCTTCTGGCAGCAGGGACATGAAGCATTTGCCGAGTAAGTCGAACGCCTGCAGGCCGAAATAACGGCAGTAAGCTTGATTGACAAAAGTTATTTTACCGTCTGGGAGGTAGCGGCAAATCAGTTCGGTTTGGTCTTCCACAATCGCCAGGTAGCGCGCCTCGCTTTGCCGCATGGCATTTTCGGCATTTTGGCGATCGCTGACTTTTTCGAGTTCACAATTGCCCTCTAACAGTTCGCATTGTTCCTGGAGTTTTGCCACTTCTTGATGCAGTGCCTCGATCCAGCTATACATTGCTGGGCGAATCCTTTTTTCGCTGACTATACCTACTGGCTGACCCCGTTCATCTACAATTGGCAAGCAATCGATCGAGTATTGACAAAATAGCTTGAATGCGGTAGTAAGATCTGTAAATTCTGATTCTTGTAAGACAATTAAATTCCGCGTCATTGCCTCGGCAACTTTCATGCCTTGCCATCCGTATTCGGAGGCGGCTAAGTTCAGCACATCTTCCGGGCTTAGCAGTCCGACTAGCTGATTTTCATCGACAACTAAGACGCAATTAATCGATGCTTGTACAGTTTCGTTTGAGTCGTGAAATGCAAGTGAATTAGGCATTGGACAAGGGTAGCTCGTCCGACGCATCAGGGCGATCGCCTCTGCGAGCGAAGTTGAGGACCCAACCGTTGCCGGGTGGCGATCGACAGCTTCGTCGGGCGATCGTAAATTGGCCGACAAATTAGCAAGTTGCATTAGTCTTGGTGAAAAAGAATTGTTAATTAACTTTAGCAACACTTTTAGTCATCAGCCAGATGACTGATGGCTGATGAGCTGGCTGGTTTTCGACCAAGAAGAATATAAGTTTTCATTCCTCCTTTGCCTTTAACTTCAATCATTCCTCGTTCCTGAAACAAATATTTATTTTCCAACAGTTTATAAGTAGTTTCGCTTACTTGAATCCGCCAAGGCAAACCCTGAGATTCCATGCGGGAAGCAATATTTACCGTATCGCCCCATAAATCATAAATAAACTTCTTTATACCAATTACTCCCGCAACAACCGGGCCGCTGTGAATGCCGATGCGGATGCTAAAATATTGATTATTTTTAGCATTAAATCTGGCTATTTCTGCTTGCATATCTAGGGCGATTTGGGCGATCGCATCTGCGTGGTCTACCCTGGGTTCAGGCAGTCCTCCTACTGCCATGTATGCGTCGCCGATGGTCTTAATTTTCTCTAAACCGTGCCGTTCGCACAAAAGGTCGAATCCTGAGAAAATCTTATTTAGGATATCCACAAGTTCGATCGGATTCATGACGGCAGACAAAGCAGTAAACCCCACAATGTCAGCGAACAAAACAGTCACTTCCGGAAAGTATTCGGCAATAGTAGTTTCGTTTTGCTTGAGGCGTTCTGCTATTGCCTTGGGCAAGATATTTAACAGCAGTTTTTCTGATTTTTCTTGTTCTTCCCACAACGCATCTTCTGCTTGCTTGCGTTCCGTAATGTCGTGGTAACTCCAGACTCTCCCGATAATTGTATCTCCCAGTCGCTGCGGTTGCGAATAGCGTTCAAAAAATCTGCCATCTTGAAATTCCAACAAGTCGTAACTTTCGGCTTCTGGCTGCTCGTAAAGTGATTGTATTCTCTCTTGAAATGCTTGGGGGTCTTTGAGTTGGTTGAGAACAAAGGCGATCGTTATGGCGTCGTCTCGCAGTGCCATCACTTCATTAGGTATGCCCCACATTTCCCCAAATTGTCGATTGAAAGTGACAATTTTTCCGTTCCTGTCAATCGCTAAAATACCGTCGGCAGTAGAATCAAAAGTTGCTAGCAGCAGGGACACAGATTTTGCTAGAGCCTCCTCTGCCATTTTTCGAGCAGTAATATCTCGCAAAATAGCGCGAATAGCTACTAGCGAACCTGCCGCAAATTTACAGCTTATACTGCCTTCAAGCAAAATATTTTCATGGTGTTTAGTAATAAATGTTAGTTCAATAGACTCTGGATACAAGGTATTTTCATTTACCGTTTTTTTTGTAATAGCTTGATACAATATATCCAGAGACTCTGGGGAACTGTTCGGATGAATGATATCAAAAACAGTCATTTGAGCAATTTCTGCTTCGGTGTAGCCCAAAGTTTCCCGCCAAGCGCGATTTACATACAAAAAATGACCGTCGGCTCCAATACTTTGAATTAAGTCAGTAGCATTTTCAAATAAGTCTCGCAGTTGTTCTTCGCTTTCCCGCAAAGCTATTTCCGCTTGTTTTCGCTTGATAAATTGACCGATTTGACTGCCGATGCTTGCCATTATCTGGAGCAGTTCTTCATCAAAACACTGCACTTCGCGGCTGAAGAAAATCATCACCCCCAACACAGACTTTGCAGAATTTTCAGGGTCGTAGTCGCCCAATATTGGGAAACCAAAAGCTCCGTGCAATCCTTCTTCAGCAGCGATTTCGCGGCGCAGACAACTGTCGCTTTTTGTGACATCGGCAATCCACTGAGAGGAACCGCTGGCCCACACGAAACCGGGTAATCCTTCGCCAAACGCACAAGTCATTTGTTCAGTAAATTCGGCAAATTTGGGGATAGAAACTGAGCGTTTTGTCCAATTGGCGACGCAGCGAAGCAAATTGGGGTCGGAAACCGCAGTTATTCTCTTAGTTTCTGACAGCAGTTTTTCCCCAGATTCTGGCATCCAAAGTTCTGCAGTATCCCATCCCAAGCTGTCGCAAATTACGGGGAGAATTGCTGCTATAGCTTTTTTTATTGTTTCGGATGCCGACAGGATGCGAGTGGTGACGTACTGAGTTATTTGTCGCTTGCGGGCCCGCTGTCTATCTGTGACATCGCGGCCGATGTAAACGAAATCTTGAAGGGCCGGCCCCGAGCCAGAAATAGCTTTAATGTCAGCCGAAATCGCGGTACAGGAAAACGAAACTGTTAGCTTTTCTCCGGTTTTTGCTGTGCAAATTACTTCGGCGTTAGTTTGCAATTGTTGAGGATCCTCTTGGCTGACTGCTTGCAAAGATGAGCAAAAAGCCGCGAGAGCGTCTATTGGCTGGCCTACTAATTCTGATTCGCTGTAACCGAACAAATCTTGAGCAGCTTGATTGACTTTTTTAATCTTCCCCGATGCTGTTGTTACCAACAAAATTTCCGCCATTGAAGTAATAATTTTTTCCACATAATTATTAGTAGCCGCTAAGGTACTCAATAAAATATCCATTTCATTGGTAGCTTGCACTAGAGTTTGTTCTAAAGCCATCCTATCGGTTACGTCCTCAAAAAATATAATTAATCTCTGATAATTCTCGTCATTGGTGAACTCGACCATATACATATCAAAATAAAGCCGCGAACCGTTTCCTAATAGCCGCGTGATTGCTTTTAATTCAAAATTTGGCAACCGTTTTTCAAAAATATCGATGAAAATTTCTTCAGTTCCCACTAATTCTGGAAAGGGAATGCGAACATCGTTGCCGGCGACTACTTCTTCTGGAGAGTCGGCAAATCGCTGAACTTTTAGAGAGATTTCTTGGATTAAAAAGTTTTTATCAAGTGCTAGGTACTCCAAGTGGTGGGGAACTAACAGTTTTTTTAACAAGGTTTTCATGTGAGATTTTTACTATTGAAGCCGCCATTAGGATAGAATCATCTAAAATCAATCTATTTATCTCTTTTTATCAAATGGAATTCTAACTAAAAATGTAGTGCCTAAGCCTATCTCGCTGGAAAATTCTATTTGACCTCCGTGCAAATCTACACACTGCTTGACTATAGATAAACCCAGTCCTGTACCGGGTATTTTTCCGACATTTTTGGCTCGATAATAAGATTCAAAGAGTTGTTCTTGGTCTTCGAGAGGAATACCCAGGCCTGCATCTTTAATTTTAAATGTAGCTTCTTTATTATTCTGACAACTTAATTCAAAATAAATATGGCTGTCGAGGGGCGAATATTTGATAGCATTTGACAGCAAATTTGTCAAGATGTGCCGCAGCAATTTTGGATCTAGTGCGGGCAACTGTTGCGTTTCCTGCGACTCGTTATCATTTTTTTGCGCGGGCGTAACTAATTCTTGATAAGTAAAGTTAATTGTATGATTTTTTCCATAACTAATTTTAATTGATTCTACTAACTCACTGCAAAAGTTTTTTAAGTCAACTGGTGCGGGATAGAATTCGAGTTTTCCGGCTTCGGCGCTGCTGAGCAACCGCAGATCATCTAATAGCTGAGCCATTTGTTGAGATGCTGATTTAACGTGTTGCAGGTATTTTTGTTTTTCCGCGTGGGTGATTTCGTCGCCGTAGTCTTGGAGGATTTTAGTAGCAAATAATACTGTACTTAGAGGATTGCCAAATTCGTGAGCAATCATCGAGAAAAAACGAGATTTTACCTGTCTGAGTTCTTGCTCTTTTGCCAAAGAGCCGCGAATTTCTATTTCTTGTTGTTTGCGTTCTGTGATGTCCCTGCCTATATAAATGAAATCGTAAAGTCCCTCTAGTTCGGTCTGAATTGCTGAACAGGAAAATTCTACCCAAATTTCTTCTCTTGCTTTAGTAGTGCAGACTATTTCTAGTTCTCTACGCAGCTCTTTCTGAGACAAAATATAGCGGTGGCGAGCTTGGTAAATTAATGTGTCTTCGAGTAATATTAAAGACAGGGGTTTGCCGATCAATTCTGCTTCGCTATACCCAAATAACCATTGGGCAGATTGATTGATTGTTTTGATAGTTCCTAATGTTGTTGTCACCAACAAAGCATCGCCCATCGACCGAATAACTTTATCTATATAGTCTTTAGAAGCGGCTAAGGCACTAACCAAAAGATTAGCTTCATTCGCCCTCTGAATCAACGATTGCTTCATCACCATCTTTTCGGTGGTATCTTCAATCAAAATTAGCAATTTACTTGGCACATCTTCTTGTTCTTCTTCATATTTGATAGCCAACATATCAAAGTATAAAGGGCGGTTTGGGTCGGTAAACCGAGCGATACCTTTGACTTCAAAACCCGGCAGCCGTCCCATAATGATAGACATAAGGATATTTTCAATGCCAATCAGTTCGGGAAAACTCAGGCGAGCATCTGCACCGGGTATAGCATCGCCTGGAATATCGGCATAATGCTGCACTTCGGCAGAGATTGCCTGAATGATAAAATGGTGATTGACTATAAAATACTGTGTTTGTCGCGGGCCTAACAGCTTTCTTAACAGTGGATTCATAATTGTTCTACCATTGTGTAAGCTAATTTATAGAAAATTTCGTCAACGTCTTTGCCTGTTTTAGCAGATGTCGTGTAAACTGCTATTACTTTGTCTTGACATATCGAATGGGATATTTCCACTAGCAGCGCCAATTTTTCCTCGTCAATCAAGTCTACTTTGTTTAAAGCGACGATTATCGATCCTTTAGGATTGACTGAAGAAAAAAGCTGAATGTGTTCGGAGATTCGCTCAACAGTTTCGGAGCGGCTGACATCGGCAACGATTAAAACACCACTTGCTCCCTGCAAGTAAGTCGGTGCTATTCCTTTGAATTTTGTATGCCCTTCTAAGTCCCAAATCAGCAACTTTGCAGTCACGTTTTCCCGCTGTTTTACCCCTTTTAATTCTACGATTTTGCTGGAAATTTTTACTCCTACAGTGGAGAGGTACTGGTCGCTGAATTGCCGATCGACAAAACGGCGGATCAGGCTGGTTTTGCCCACGCCAAAGTCGCCGATCATGCACATTTTTTTAGATATAGTAACTGACATAATTATTTACTGTTTACGGTCTTAGTTATGGGTTCAAATAGCACGCATCTGCTTAAAAGTCGCGGTTGATTCGGTTCCACGTCTGCAGGAGGATTGGGGTTGCCGACGGTTTGGAGGCGCTTCGGGTCAGCACCTTGTCGCACTAAAGCATCTCGCACTGCTGCGGCACGCTTGAGCGACAACTGTTGATTTGTCACAAGTTCTCCAGTTCGATCGCTGTGCCCAATTATCTTAATCTGTTTTTGAGGATATTGATCCATGAAATTTTTGACACTGGCGATGATTTCTTCATCTGTTGAGTCTAATGTTGCCGTTCCTTGCTGGAAGTAGATGCGGGTTGTAATTTTCAGCGGCTCTAATTTAACGGTACTGATGACTGACTGAACACCTGGAATTTGCTTTAGGGACTGAGCTATTTTCTGTGCGTCTGCACCGTCTCTAACTGTACCTTCTACAGTCACTTTACGATCGCCATACCGACTAGAAATAGAAACGCCCTCTCTCTGGTTCAAAACAGCGCTAATTCGCTGCACCTCGGCTGCCGTCAAAACGGGATCTGGGGGGACATCTACAGCTATAATTTTATTATCTAATTGCAATTTCGGTGCAGTTGATGCGGCTATTTTTGCAGCTTGTACCCGCAATTCTTGATTTGGCAACTTTCCCGTTAGCTTTAAAGTTTTGCCATCTACTGCAACATCTAAGCGGTAAACTGCTAATTCGGGAGTCGAGGCTAAAGCTGCGATGGCATTTGCTTCCACACGACGCTCAACGCTGCTGCGATACTGATAAATTCCCCAAGGTACTAAGATTAAGCTCAAGGCGGCTAAACTGATAGCGGCTAGGGCGATCGGGGGTTTTGTTGATTTTTCCGTTTGTAGCGGGTCGAATAAATTTTTTATAGACGGGTGCAGTGAGTCCGGTATAGTACCGGGGTCGCCGTTAAAATCGTGAATGACTTGACCGTAATTAAGGATGATATGACTAACGGTTTGTCGTATTTTTTGGATGAACAAGTTTGGCGGTTCTCCTTTAATCACGACGGCCATGTAGCAATATCCCGCTACTTCTAGCAGAATTTTTGAGTCTCCGTATTCAATTTGATTTAGTTCGGAAGATTCTCCCGGCTGCACGATGCACTCGTTAACAAAGCTGCGAATAGCTGTGAGCATTCCTGCTACCATTTCTGATTCTAACTGGTAGCTTTCTGAGTTTTGAACTTCGGAAATTATTAAGCCTGATGCTTTGTGAATTAAGAATGCTGCTTGGACGGTGAAGGGTACTGATTCTTGGAGGATTAATTCAGCTTCGGAGACTCCTTGTACTTTGGAGCGAATTTTTCTCTGGAATCCTTCGACGCTGATGGCATTTGACACTTTTTCATTGATTGTCTTGATAGCTTCTGCCATGTATCGGGCAATTGTACTGCCAATTACGGGATAGAGGGCATCCACCATAGAGTCGCGTTCGAGTTTTATTTGGGCTGTAATCGCTTTACCCATTTCCGGGGCGAGGGCCTGGGCGATCGACTCTTGGTCGAGGCGAATTTGCTCTTTAATTGCCAGACCAATTTCTGGGGCGATCGCCTTAGCAATATCCGCTGGCGAATTGACTATTTGTTGAGCAAGTGCGTCGGGAAGCAGCTCAGCTATTGCCGCACTCATTGCCGACTTGTTTTCCTGAGTTTTTGCCCTAATCACTTCGTCAATAATTGGGACGATCGCGTTGACCACTTCTTCCCTGGAATCGGCCACTTTGCGACTGAGAATTTCTGCGATCCAAGGCAGCATCAACTCAATCAACTCTTGGGGCTCGTAGATTTGGTGCTCCAATTTTCCTAATTTATCGTCGATTGTTGCCATCAGGTGGCGCACCCCCGGCAAATCGTTTTCTGCCAGAAGATTTTTGACTTGCTCGATATCCGACATTTTTGAGCCGAACATCAGATTTTGCAGCCTTTCCATGGCGCTGTCGGCTTCATTTAAATCCTGTTTAATTTGGCCTAATATTTCTCCGGGCTGCGATATCGGTGTCGGCTGTTCTACAATGTTGGGCATCGATTGAAGCGAAGCAATCACCGGATCTAAATAGGTAGTTTCTGCAGGCTCTGAGACTGGGGCAACTATGAAGTCCTTGGGAATTTCCGAGGATTTTGACTCGGTTTCGGAAGCGGAAACATCTTGTTGCCGATCGAACCCGTGGGATTTTTTAGCCTGTACGTACTGTAGAGAATCTTTCATTGTCAAGTTAGACAATTCTTCGACAGGCTTTGATTCCTCCTCCAAATCCGGCTGGGCGATCGCGGAAACATCTATAGTTTTAGCGGAGGAATAGTTTTTTTCCAGTTCTGAAGTGTTGAGTTTGTGAGTCGCGAATAGCAAACTTTTAAACTCGTCTGCAACAGGCGGGGAATCGCCAGACTCCGGTTGGCGAGAGCCAGTTTCGGGTACACTCGCTGCAACTTCCTCTGGCTCTTGCTCAGAAATACCTAACAAATCCATCAACCCGCCGAGGGCCCCTGCTTGATTATTTTCGCCACTGCTGTCATCCTCGGACTGTGCATTTTGCTGGTTGGAACCAGCAATAATTTTGAGATCGACTAACAGATTCAGCAAGGGTTCTAGCTGGGTTGCTGCATCAGCAGCGGACTCATCAGGTTGAGAAACAAAACCCTCTAACTCATTTTCGTCAGCCGGATTTTCTTTCGGTAAAGCCATGCGTTATTATCCGTTATGGTGGCGCTCCGGCAACAGAAATTCGGTATTTAACTTATTATCCGCAACGCCTTTAAGTTCGGGGACAAATTCTGTTCCTTTGAGCCTCATGCCCAGTTCAAACAGAATTTCTGCCATGTCGTCTCTAGAAACTTTAACATCTCTGAGCATAGAAAAGCGACGGTCTAGCTCTTCAAAAACCTGTGTTTTCAAAGTGCGGGTTTCTTCAGATAGTCGCTCTCTGGTTTGGGAGAATTCGTCGCGAAGCGAACGGGTTTGATTGTCAATAGCCTCGTCGAGGGCTTCAATGCTGCTGGAGAATTTGCGGTTAACGCGATCGACTTGCTGACGGATGTCTGCGCTTTCTTCTTGGGTGTTTGAGGTGAGCGATTTAACTTTCTTTTCTAACGAATCAACTGCAGCCCTCATTTCTCCTGAAAGAACAGTTTTTACTTGTTCGATGCGAGTTTGCATATCTTGCTGCATCATCGACAAGTCGGAATCTATTTTATCGAAGCGATTGTCGTATTCTCTAAGCTGCGCTCCAAAAATTATATCGCGAATCTGGTCGATATTTCCCAGCCGTTCGCGCATTTCTTCTTTAGTTATTTCGGCCATGCTTGTACCTAGAATCTCCGGAGATTGTGAGTTTAAGAACTGTGCTAGTGATTTACTACCGTTGTTGGTGGCACTAGCTTTTTTAAGTGGGCGGGCTTTTATTTTTTGAACTCTCACCCCTGCGTCGGGGATGGGATTTTTTAGAGTCTTGACTCTAAATATCCTGAGATCCAAATTGTTGAGCCTGGTCTTGTCACCAAAAATGGCGATTTGCTATCCTTGGCTTGCAGCAAGCTCATAGAAGCGTAGATTTTGCTGCTATACAGCACAGCGGGGTAGGTTTTAATGTCTTGTACTGACATCTTCAATGATATCGCATCTTGACAGTGCCTCATACCACAGCGCTTGATCCCCGGCAAAAAGCGGGCGGGGGCGGGCGCTCACGTCCTATTATATATAATATATAACTCAAAAGCTGCACAGATCGCTCGCCGATCGACTCCCAGGGATGTTGCCTTTGAGCACAAAGCATTTACACACCCGAACTCTGCCCAGTCTCCCCCTCGAAGCCTCTTCTCCTGCGATCGCCTTATAAAAATTCATAGGGCCCGATCGACAGCGACCAGACCCAATAATAGGAGAGCTTTGTTTTTTCTAACAAACGTGATGTGTTTCCGATTGAGAACTGTTACTTACTAGGGTTTACAACTCGTGCAGCTTTACTTTTAATCCGCAACTACAACTAAGTCTTACTTGACTGCGGTTTGGCTTGACTGCTCTATCGGCAGTTCGCCACTATTTCAAGTTGTGTTCGTTTAATTTCTGCTGCGCCTGGGAATCTAGACCGGAGACACCATGCCTATATCCTTGAACTTTCTTTCTAAATATAGCGACCTCCTTTCTCTTTCTGTCCCGGTGTCTATTATTAAGTTAGCATAGCCTTTCGGAGGAGTAAAGCACTATTTGCAAAACTTGATTGGTCTTTACATTACTAAGTATAATGATATGAATCTCCAAATAGATGTAAGTTAGCACTCACGCACTCCTAACCAACAAACTGGGTTTTTCTACCGAGATTGAGGATTTTAAGCAAGTATTTTGGTAGAAAAACCGGGTTTCTGGACACCCGTGCGTAAGTCCTATAAATTCTATTGTTGCTACATCTTTACATACTTAAGTGTTTTTGTCATGTCTATTTCTCCTAAGTTTCTCAGTGGCAGCCAAATCCGCCAAACCTTCCTCGACTTTTATGCTCAGCGGGGACATAAGATATTGCCCAGTGCTTCTTTGGTTCCCGAAGATCCGACGGTGTTGCTGACGATCGCCGGAATGCTGCAATTCAAGCCGATATTTCTCGGACAGCGCACGGCAGAATCACCGCGCGCCACCACTTCTCAAAAGTGCATCCGCACCAACGACATCGAAAACGTCGGCCGCACCGCCCGCCACCACACGTTTTTTGAGATGTTGGGCAACTTCAGTTTCGGGGATTATTTCAAGAAACAGGCGATCGCCTGGGCGTGGGAACTTTCGACGGAAGTTTTCGGTTTACCAGCTTCCAATTTGGTTGTTAGTGTTTTTCGAGAAGATGACGAAGCTTTTGCGATTTGGCGCGATGAAATTGGCATTCCGGGCGATCGCATTCAGCGCATGGGAGAAGACGACAATTTCTGGCAATCCGGCCCGACTGGCCCCTGCGGCCCGTGTTCGGAGATTTACTATGATTTCCACCCAGAGAGAGGCGACAATATTGACCTAGAAGATGATAGCAGGTTTATTGAATTCTACAACCTGGTTTTCATGCAGTACAATAAAGATGCAGAGGGCAATTTAACACCGCTGCAAAATCAAAATATTGATACTGGCATGGGACTGGAACGGATGGCGCAAATCCTCCAGAAAGTCCCCAACAATTACGAAACAGATTTGATTTTTCCGATCATTCAATCGGCTGCGGAAATTGCCGGGATTGATTACCACAGTAGCGATGAAAAAGTCAAGGTTTCCCTGAAAGTAATTGGCGATCACATTCGGGCTGTGGTGCACATGATTGCGGACGAAATTCGCGCGTCAAATGTGGGCCGGGGTTACATTTTGCGGCGGTTGATTCGCCGGGTGGTGCGCCACGGGCGACTGATTGGAATTCAGGGCGAATTTACGGTGCGGGTGGCTGAAAGTGCGATCGCCCTTTCGGAAGCTGCTTATCCGAACGTGCGGCGGCGGGAAGCTCAAATTAAGGCGGAATTGGCAAGGGAAGAAGCGCAGTTTCTCAAGACTTTGGAACGCGGAGAGAGGCTGCTGGAGGAAATTGTCGATCGCACAAAACAGCAAGCAAACCAACAAATCAGCGGTCAAGATGCTTTCACTCTTTACGATACCTACGGTTTCCCCTTAGAACTGACTCAAGAAATTGCTGAGGAACAGGGAATTACTGTGGATTTGGACGGCTTTGAAGAGGCGATGAAGGAACAGCAAACTCGCGCTAAAGATGCTCGCCAAACAATCGATTTGACGGTGCAGGGTTCTTTGGACAAGTTGGCTGAAACTATCCAAGGAACTGAGTTTGTCGGTTATGCTGAATTGTCGAGTTTAGCTGAGGTGGAAGTTATCTTGGTTGACGGCAAATCGGTGGAAGAAGCCGCCGGTACCGAGGTACAAGTTGTTTTGAACCAAACGCCGTTTTATGCAGAATCCGGCGGACAAATTGGGGATAAAGGTTATTTGAAAAGCGGAGATAATGGTGATGGTTTGTTGGTAAGAGTTGATGATGTGAAGAAGGAATCGGATTTCTTCGTGCATTTCGGCTTTGTGGAACGGGGAACGCTGAGAGTTGGCGATAGTATTACGGCGAAAATTGACAATAGCGGTCGCCGCCGAATTCAGGCCAACCACACAGCAACTCACTTATTACAATCAGCTTTGCGAAAAATTGTGGACGATTCGATTTCGCAAGCTGGTTCGCTGGTATCGTCTGAGAGATTGCGGTTTGATTTCAATTCTCCGCGCGCTGTCACAGCAGAAGAGTTGCAGAAAATTGAGGATTTAGTTAATAGTTGGATTGCTGAGGCGCACGCTGCGGTCGTTGCAGAAATGCCGATCGCCCAAGCGAGGGAAAAAGGCGCGACTGCGATGTTTGGCGAGAAGTACGGCGACGTGGTGCGGGTTATCGATTTTCCCGGCGTTTCGATGGAATTGTGCGGGGGGACTCACGTCAGCAATACCGCAGAAATCGGGCTGTTTAAGATTGTTTCCGAAGCGGGCGTAGCGGCGGGAACTCGCAGGATTGAAGCGGTTTCCGGTCAAGCTGTTTTGGACTATTTGAACGTGCGCGATAAGGTGGTGCGCGATTTGGGCGATCGATTTAAGGCGAAGCCTGAAGAATTGCCGAACCGGATTACTAATTTGCAGAATGAGTTGAAGGATACTCAGAAACATTTGGCTGCTGTGAAGTCGGAATTGGCGATCGCAAAATCCGACCAGTTGCTGAGTGTGGCTGAGGATCTCGGCGAATTCAAAATCATTGTAGCTCAATTGGGTGATGTAGATACAGAAGCGCTGAAAACAGCGGCGGAAAGATTGCAGCAAAAGTTAGGAAATGCTGCGGTTGTTTTGGCCTCAATTCCTGAACCGGACAAGGTAAGTTTGGTGGCTGCTTTTAGTCCAGAAGTCAATAAGAAAGGATTGCAAGCTGGCAAGTTTATCGGGGGAATTGCTCAAATTTGCGGCGGAAAAGGCGGCGGCCGGCCTAATTTAGCCCAAGCTGGGGGACGCGATACAAGTAAGTTGCAGGAAGCGTTAGAAAGTGCTCGCAATCTGTTAGTTGAAGGGTTGGGTTAATCTGCGTTTTTTGTAGGGACACGGCAATGCCGTGTCCTGCTTCACTACTAAAGGTCAAATTCCCCTTAAAAAAGGGGAATTTAGAGGGTTCTAGACTCGGCTGTGAACGAAAGATACAAAGGTTTTTCAGCGTAAGTTAACACTAATGACCAGAGTCTACTCGCTTGTATCTCGTGATATTAGCTAAACCCACCCCAGAAAAAGATTGAACTTAATATTGAGGTACAGACGGGTCTACTTCTTCACTCCAAGCAGTAATCCCGCCCTTAACATTAATCCCCTCAATTCCCGCTTCCTTCAAAATCCCCAAAGCCTTGGCAGAACGTCCGCCCATTTTGCAGTGTGCAATCAAGCGGTGGCCGTTCAACAATTCCTTGACCTTGGCAACACCTGCGCCGTGTTCGATATCTGGCAAAGGAACCAAAACCGACCCAGGAATTTGACAAATTTGATACTCGTTGGGATTGCGAACATCCAACAATACAAAATCCTTGGCACCGCTGTCGATTAACTCCTTAAGTTCCGTGACAGTCATCTCAGGGATTTTCTTTTGATCTTGTGCTTCCTTATCTTTTGCTTGAGGAATGCCGCAGAATTGTTCGTAATCGATTAACTTTTCAATTACCGGACGCACTGGATTAGGCCGCAGTTTCAATTGCCGGAAAGTCATATCTAAGGCATTGTAAAGCAACAGTCGGCCGCTCAAAGTAGTGCCTTGACCCAAGATAATTTTGATAGCTTCCGTTGCTTGGATAGACCCGACAACTCCGCACAAAACGCCTAAAACGCCGCCTTCGGCACAAGAAGGAACCATCCCAGGAGGCGGGGGTTCCGGGTACAAATCGCGGTAATTCGGGCCGCCTTCGTAGTTGAAAACTGTTGCTTGTCCTTCAAATCGGAAGATGGAACCGTAGACGTTGGGCTTGTTTAAAAGGACGCAAACGTCGTTCATCAAATAGCGAGTCGGGAAGTTGTCCGTGCCGTCGATGATGATATCGTAAGGAGTGGCAATGTCGATCGCATTTTCGGAACTAACGCGAGTCTCGTACAAATCAACTTGGCAAAAAGGATTAATTTCTAAAATCCGATTTTTAGCCGACTCAATCTTCGGTTTCCCAACCCAAGAAGTGCCGTGAATTACTTGCCGCTGCAAATTAGAATGGTCTACAACATCAAAGTCTACAATCCCAATGCGGCCAACACCGGCGGCTGCTAAATACAGCAGCAGCGGCGAACCGAGGCCTCCCGTACCGATGCAGAGCACGCTGGCAGCTTTGAGACGCTTTTGCCCATCCAATCCAACTTCTGGCAGGATGAGGTGGCGAGAGTAGCGTTCGTATTCTTGTTTGTTGAGCTGGATCTCCTCCAGATTAGGATTTAGCATGATATTGTGTGTAGCGCAGATTTTGAATTACATCCTATCTGAATCTTTCGCATTTTTACGTGTTTGTTATTTTTACTAATTATTTCTTAATCTCAGTCGGTTCCACTAGGCGAATTTCCTCTGCTTGAAAGTTCCTCTCTCCGTCAAGACTCCAACTGCGGAGGTCTTCCCAACAGCCTTGTCGGACGGACACAATAATGTAAGAGTATTCGGCCCACGCCAATGTCCGATCGCACTCTGAGGGCACTGCGGGACAATCCGTGTGAGAATGATATATGCCGATAATATCCAGAGTGCGATCGCGCCCATGTTTCATCGCCCGCAACATATCTTCCGGCTTGATAGCATATCTGCGTTTTTCTGTCAATCCTTTTTGTTCGGGCCAATTCTCCTGGGCCTCAGAACTCCAAGCATTGTCAGTCGGCCAAACTTCTACCAAAGTTTTAACACCGCCAGTAACTCGACCGAGCAACAAACCGCAGCATTCTTCAGGATAAGCGCTTTCGGCGTGGGTGCGGATGGATAAAATGTGAGAGTCGGAAAGTGCGATCGGCTGCATAGGATTTTAGTGTAGATTTTTTTGTAAAGTGCGATCGGGCTTTTTTTTAAATGAACCGCGAAGGCGCGAAGGACACGAAGGAAGAGAAAGAGTTCACAATTGATTTGAGGTTGCTGTAGCTGTTTGCAAAACAGTTCTATAAGCAATGACAGCTTCTGTTTGGTTAACATATCCTACATATTGACTCAATACAGAAAAGTCTAACTCAGGCAAAAATTCACTGCTCGAAATTAACTCATAACCAGACTCCCGCAAGTGGTAAATAGAAAATTGATTGTTAGCCCAAAACCAGACTTCAGGAACCTGCAAACCGCGATACACCTCCAACTTGTCAACGCCGCCGCTAGTCAGAGCAATTTCTATCACAATATCCGGGACTTCTGCAAGTAAACCTAAACAGTAACACTCATCTGGTTCCGCACCCCGTCTCACAACTTCGCGGCGAAACGTAGCACTTCCGTAACCGTTGAGATTAATGAGTCTTTCAACCGCATAGGTTTCTATCAACCGGGCAATAATTTTTTTGAGCCTTTCGTGTTCTGGCGAAGTCGTCATGATAATTTCTAACGTTCCTTCCAAGTAAGTCATCCTGGGGAATTCATCGACAAACATATCAGAAAGCTGCTCGTATTGCTCCCAACTCACATCATATAAAATAATGCGTTGTTCGGTAGCCGGTTCGAGAGTTTTTGGATCTAAAAGTAACATAATTAATTACCTGCACTTAAATATCTAAAGGTTAGATTTTTAGGCTCTTTCTCACTCTTCTTCTCTGTGTCCTCTGCGCCCCCTGCGGTTCATAAAAAAATGTAGGGTGCGCAATGCGCACCTTACGGATGAATTTAATTAAAGCAATCAAGCGGGAGTTTGCTGCAACTCAGGGCGTTCATCTGGAACGATCGCACCTTCGACAGGACACACCTGCAAACAAATACCGCAGTCAATACAGGTATCAAAATCAATCCAAAACCAATCAGTACCCTTGACATTTTTGCCGGGGCCAGGGTGAATACAAGCAACCGGACAAGCGCCAACGCAATCAGCAACTCCCTCGCAAATATTCGTAACAATAGTGTGTGCCATAGTGTTCTCTCAAAAGATTTTAGTTAGATAGGGAATTAGCAATTAGTAATTGGCAAAACCTTCTCTCAATCAGCAGGATACATAATATCATATCCGGTGATTTTTAACCAATTACCAACTACCAATTACTAATTACCAATTAGCCTAATTTACCGTTTCAATTGTTGGGAATCCTTCGGCATTTACCCAAGCAATTTGAGCAATTCGTCGATCGCGCGCGTATTCCCGCGCCGACTCTGCTGTCTCCCGACTCTCCAAATCTATTTCCACCCGAACTAGGTGAGTAGACTCTCGGAGTTTGCGAGCGTAAGCAAACGCGGCGGCACTAGCTTCAGGAGTTTGAGCCACAACCAACCAGTCGCTAGCTGGTGTCTGGCTGGGCAATTGCCCCTCTGTGAGCAAAACTTGGTGCAACTCTTCAATATTCAGACAAAACCCAATGCCGGGGGAATTTTGCCCTAGGGGATCGAACAGTCCCAACAGTTGGTCGTAACGTCCCCCTTGTCCTAAAACTCGCTGTCCTGTCTTACTGCTGCTGACAACTTCAAACACAATTCCAGTGTAGTAGTCAAATGTTTGAATTAAACTCAAATCGAGGTGAATGTGAGATTTGAGATTGGGAATTTTTGACTGACATTGGTGCAGCAATTCGATCGCAGATTTGAGATTATTTAACGCGGCTTGCTGCGGCAAATCTAAATCCAGCTTGGCAACAATTGGCAACACTTCTTCTGGGCGACCGCGCAAGTCAAATAAAAGCAGAGCTCTTTCTCGCAATTCGGTTGACAGCGGCAAAGTTTCCAAGGCAATTCGATCGAGATTGGCGATCGCCCCCCGAACTTTTTGGCGCACATTTGGCGGAAACGGTTCCAGCAATCTTGCAGTCAAGCCCGCTTCTCCCAAAACCAAATGCCAGTCATCAATTCCCAAGCTCTGCAAGCACTCAGACAGCAGCAGCAGCACTTCCGCATCCGCAACCGTACCCCCCGCGCCTAGGAGCTCTACACCAGCTTGATAGAACTCCTGTTGCCCGCCTGAGCCCGTATCTGGGCCTTTGCGGAACACGTTAGCGTTGTAGTAGAGGCGCTGAGGCTGCCAGCGAGTCCCGGCCATCCGCATTGCAGCCGCGCGGGCGATGGATGCTGTCAATTCCGGCCGCAAACCAAGTTCTCCATCCTCGGCGTCTTGCAGTTGAATTAAGGTCGATCGGTCGATCGCGCCCCCAGCCATCAATGTCTCCAGCCTTTCTAGAGTAGAGGTAATAATCCGGTGATAGCCCCAGCGGTGAAAAACCTGCTGCAAGCGCCGTTCGATCGAAATTTTTTGAGCAACGTCAAGGGGCAATAAATCTCTTGCACCGGATGGGGGTTGGTGAACCATATCAATTTTAGATTTTAGACTTTAGAAGATTTTAGATTGGGCTTAGAAGCTTAGCTTTATGGACGGTGTTAAAGTCTAACGAGGCAAGCTTAACAGTTGACTTTAACAAATTAAGGTGTCATATCAATTTTAGATTTTAGATTTTAGGTTGGGCCTATAAGCTTAGCTTTAGGAGACGGTGTTAAAGTCCAAGCAGGCAAGCTTAACATTCAACTTTAACAAATTAATGCCTCATAGCGTTTTCGTGGGCATGGCAATAATCATTTTCCCCGTCAGTGCAAGCGTCCCGCTCTTTCTGGAGCATCTGCTCTCGCCGGACGATCGCACTGACGGTATAATTCCTAGTTACCGGATTTGATCTCACCAAGTTTTGATCGAGCTCACTCCACTGCTGTGCAGTTCACCATTTTCTCAAAATTCAAGACTCACAAATCACAACTTCTCACTTCTTCTTCCCGCCAAACAAACTTGCAAAAAATCCTGGTTTTTCGTCACTTTTTTTAGCCTTTGCGGAAACTTGTTCCAGCTTTTTCTTAACCTCCAAAGCCGTCGGTTCTTCAGGATTTGATGCCAAAGCTTTGTTCATCTCAAGTTTCGCCATTGTGGCTTGATTTTGTTCCAGGTAACACATTGCTAATAAAGCGTGAGCCTTGCTGTGTTTTGGCTGGCGCTTCACGGCTTCTTTCAACTCTAAAATTGCTTTGGCGTAACTTTTGCTGTCCATGAATCCTTGAGCTCGGCGGCAATAGGCTTCAGTCTGCGGGTCTTCGACTTTGGGCAGAGGTGGAGTTGGGGTTGGAATTGCGGTTGGGGTTGGGGTTGGGGTTGGGGTTGGGGTTGCATCTTTTATGGGTGAAGCAGGTGTAACCGCACCACCGCCAAGGCGCTCTTTTCGCAGCAGGTAAACCATGTTGAGTTCGCTAATTTGAGCGATCGCATCTTCGGTTTCCTTAACTGATTCGTACTGCTTGAGAGCGAGTTTGCTAACTGCTGTTTTGTAAGCTTCTTCCCAATTTTGAGCGGTAGCTAACTGTTTGGCTGCTTCGCTTTCAATTTGCATTTTCGCCTGTTCTTTAACGACGCGCTTGGCGATGGCTGCTAATAGCAGGCTGTATTCTTTGCGATCGCTTTCCTTGGAAAATTTGTTGTAAGCCGGATTGACTACTTTTGACAAAAATTGGTTAGCCCAATCTTTATCGGCTTGGCTTTCAAAAGAGCAAGTATCCGAATGCAACCGGCGGGCGATTTTCATGTAACGCTTGCGGATGTCGTTAAACTCGGCGTCTAAGGGAATTCCCAAAATTGCGTGCTGATCTGTAAAGTCGTACTTGAACAGCCCTTTTGTCATTTCAAAAGACATAACTTTTACTCTTCCTTTCCTGGCTTTTCACTATTCTTTAATGTAGCTTGAGTCAAGGGGTTGTGACCCCCGTACTACCCCCGATCTATTGCTGGGGGGCGCTACTTCCAAGAAGATAAGGGAGGAACGGCTAGCAGTGCGCTGCTGAGTTCGGCGTGTATTTTGCCGTTTGTGGCCAAAACCCGACCGGAGTTCATCTCAAATGCACTGCCGTCATAAGCTGTAACTTGACCTCCGGCTTCGGAGACGATGAGTACACCTGCTGCTACGTCCCAAGGGGAGAGTCCCCGTTCCCAGTATCCGTCCGATCGCCCCATCGCGAGGTGTGCGAGGTCTAGGGATGCGGAACCGCTGCGCCGCACGCCTTGGGTGAGGTGGGTGAGGTGACAGAATTCGGCATAGTTATTGTCTGCTGTTTCGCGCCGATCGTATGCAAAGCCAGTGACTAGCAAGCTGGTTCTCAATTCTGCGATTTGGGAAACTTCGATCGGGGATCGGTTGCAGGTTGCTCCCAATCCTTTGCCTGCCCGAAACAATTCATTATGAAAAGGGTCGTAAATTACTCCAATTTGTGGTATGCCGTCGATTATAAGTCCGATCGACACGGCCCAAAAAGGATATTGGTGAGCATAATTGGTTGTGCCGTCCAAAGGGTCGATCGCCCACAGGTATTTGCTAGTTGCATCCCCTAATTTGCCAGATTCTTCGGCAAGGATGGCGTGGTCGGGTACGTGGCGGCCGAGAATTTCTAAGATGACGGCTTCTGAGGCTTTGTCGGCTTCTGTGACTAAATCGCCCGATCGACCTTTTTCTTGAATTTTTTCTAATTTTCCGCAGAAAGATTTCAGGACGGAACCGGCGGCTAGGGCTGCTTCGGTGGCTATTTCTAAGAAGTTTTGCAGTTGAGTGTCAGTCATTTGTTAGTTGTCAGTTGTTAGTTGTTAGTTGTTAGTTGTTAGTTGTCAACAGTCAACCGTCAACAGTCAACCGTCAACAGTCAACAGTCAACAGTCAACAATTCCCTACTGACTATTTCCGATTTTGCTGGCGAAATTCTGCGGGAGTTTGGCGCAATGCTCGTTCTGGATTCCACAGGCCTTTACCCATGAGTCTCGCCCATTCTTGAGCGTTGATGAGTCGCTGCTGATATTTGGTGTTCCGCGATCGCACTGAGGCCAGGGCATAACCTTCTTTGATTAGCTGTTCGTTGAGCAAATTTTTATCTTGCCACAAGTAGGCTAGTTTGCGATCGAACTGGTCTTTCTCTTCGATGTCGGATTCTAACAATACCTGTTTTCCCGTAGTTAGCTGTTCTAGTCTTTGTTTGGCTGCTTCTCCCCAAGGCTGCTGTTTTAAATCCGGTGCATCAATACCAATCAGCCTGATTTGTTCTAATAAGGCTATTTTGTCGGCTGTACTGATAACTTCGATTGTTTGCCCGCTGATGGCCCTTTCTACTTTGGCGATCGTACCTTGAGGCATTTCTGGTTTTTGGCAGCTAGCTAACAACAGACAAAGGGCGATCGTAAATAACCGATAAAGCATGGATAATTGGTAGTTGATAATTTATCAAATTGCCTTATTCTTCATCCAACGGCAAACCGGCTTTAACTTTACCTTTGCCGAAGTAGCGGCCGAATTGCAGTTCGTACACTTCGTCTTCGTCTTGCGTCTCTACCTCGATGTTGGAACGGGGATAGCTGACGCACAGCAGGGCATAACCTTCTTTTTGCAGTTCCACAGAAAGCCCCATTGCTTCTGGCTGGTGCAGTTCCCCCGAATTGACGCGCACCGCACAGGCGGTACAAGCGCCGTTGCGGCAGGAAAAGGGCAATTCTACTCCTTGGTTTTCGGCGCTTTGGAGGATGTAGCGGTCTTCGGGTACTCGCACGGTGTGGCGATCGCCTGTCTGTCTGTTATGAATTTTAATTGTGTAAGAGTTAGTCATGGAATTTTAGATTTTAGATTTTAGATTTTAGATTGGGGTTGGCGGGGCAAGATCCTTGAAATGAATGGGTTTGCGACCCAGGGAGGAGAACCCAAGCCTGCCCGTTTCACACCCTACCCATATTAAACAGCAAATTTATGCCGTTACCCCTTCCCAAATCAGATTTGTTCTGCTAAGATAGTTTAGCTGTGGCTAAATGAATGAATTTAGCCCTGGAGAGGTGGCCGAGCGGTTGAAGGCGCACGCCTGGAAAGTGTGTTTAGGGCAACTTAACGAGGGTTCGAATCCCTCCCTCTCCGTTAAACAAGCTGTTTAGGCAAAAAAAACAGCTTGCAAAAAAAATCTCTGATATGAGATAAATACTTTGATTAGAGCGAGATCCCTTGAATTATTTTAGAAAAATCAAGGGATCTCGCTTTTATGTTTCTGAGTGTAAATTACGGGCGATCGGACGGAGAATAAACGCCCCGATCTAATGCCAATAGTAGAAAACCATAGTGACCTACACCAATCCCCAGCGATATGCTCTAAGAGCGTCACTTAATTGTTTTTTCCAAATTTATCTTTGAACTAATCATACCTTAATTCAGCAACTCCCAAGGGTCAGATGCCTCTGGCATGGGCATCGGGCATCGGGCATAGGTAATAGTTAGTGGTTACTGGCTAGTAGTTTTTCTAATCACAAATAACCAATGCCCTATTCCCAATGCCCAATTTGCCATGCCCAATTTCCAAATTAAATAAACAAGCTAGGTGAGATTTTAAAATAATCGCCTAGTGCCTTAGCTTGTGCCTTGCTAATCGCTCTTTTCCCATTGACAACCTCAGACACCACACCGCTCGATCCAATGATACCTACCAAGTCTGCTTGACGGGTACCGCTGGATTCCATGATGTGTTGCAAAATCTCGTGAGGCTCCGATTTGTCGATCGGATAATTTTCTCTCTCGTAAACTTCAACCAGCGTGACTAACAACTTGTATAAAGCTCTCTCCTCTGGAGTGAGGTTTTTAGCAAACGTTAGCCGTTCTGCCACTGCCAGGAGGCGATCGTATTCCTCTTCACTTTCGATCGCCATAGGAGCGATTTCTGCAAGCAATTTGCTATAAGTGGCTCCATCAAAAGTAAGGATCATTTTTCCATTTGTCTTTGTCGTATTCAGCGTGGGTTAGGAAATATTTGTAGAAAATAGTTTGCTCCTCGTAGTTGATGCCGACAATCAGGCGATATTCGTTGCCTTTGATATTAAATACTGTGAAGTTTCCTACTGCTTCGGCATCCCGGTAAATCTTGCGAACATCCTCCCAATTCTGCCATTCTGCTTGCTTTACAGTTGCATTCCAGCTATCAATTTTATTTTTGACATCGGGATACTGGGCAGCATCTTTACGGAGGTTCCGGATCGAGATTAGGTGCATTTGTTTTTCTTTGATTTGTTCTTTTGTTTTGCATACTGATTTTCTGGTTGATTGACTACTATGCCCATGCTCTCATTTTGAGAGAAAAACGTCAATGCCCGATCGACTAAAAATTCTTTAACCCACTTGGAGTGGGTTTTGTGTATGTAGGGGGGTTGGAAACCGCAGGCTTTATTTTTAATCCCACTCTTGCTCACCCGACTCGATCCTCATCGTGTAAAAAAGCTTCTAGCAGCGTGGTTGGGGCGATCGCATGGAAGTTGTGGAAACTCGCCTTTTTGCAGCGTTCAAAGACTATCTGGCCTCTTATTGGCATTTGGTCGATCGCGCCGAACCGGTGAAATCGGGCGCAAAGTTAGATAGTATCTAACAAGCTCAACTGTTATATCTGCGGTATTGTGCCGAAAAAAAAACCGTGCCAGGGAATCTTCACGGGGTTCTACGGCGAGGAATCGACCGAAGGGTATATTCACGAATTTTTGTTCAATTGGGAACAGAAGCTGGCACAATTGGTAAGTAACAAGAATTAATTTTAATAGAAACTTCAGCCACTACACTTATTAGTGTAGGTTGGCATGAGGAAAATGCCAATGGTCAAAAAAAATCGCAATGTAGTTAGTTCCAATTCAGAAAGTAAAGTCAAAGTCGGACTTTCGCTGACTTCTTCTAGTGCCGATCGATTAAACACGATCGCTCGCAAGCTCGGAATATCAAGGTCAGAACTCCTAGAACGCTTGGCACAAGGCGCTCTGGATATTTCTAAGGACAAGACGGAAGTTACTGTCACTTGGAAAAAAGGTGAAGAAACGCAGGTAGATGCCCCCGACTTGCAAGGGGAAACAGCCGAAGAAAGCGAAATTAATGAGGCTGTAACGGCAGAAACTCTATCGGACTCGGTGAGTGTAAAGCCAAATCCGTTGCAAGAAAGTTACGAAAGTTTACAGCAGCAGTTGAGTGAACGCGAAAGTTCGATCGCTTCTTTGCAGCAGCAATTAGCTGCCGAAAAGCAAAATCTCGAAAGCCAATTGCAAGAAACAGTAGCCAAGTCAAGTTACGAAAGTTTACAGCAGCAGTTGAGTGAACGCGAAAGTTCGATCGCTTCTTTGCAGCAACAATTAGCTACCGAAAAGCAAAATCTCGAAAGCCAATTGCAGGACACAGTA
>NZ_JAUBQM010000004.1:86923-87183 GCF_036701245.1 Microcoleus sp. Pol14D4 | reverse complement strand
GCCAAGTCAAGTTACGAAAGTTTACAGCAGCAGTTGAGTGAACGCGAAAGTTCGCTCGCTTCTTTGCAGCAGCAATTCGCTACTGAAAAGCAAAATCTCGAAAGCCAGTTGCAGGACACAGTAGCCAAGTCAAGTTACGAAAGTTTACAGCAGCAGTTGAGTGAACGCGAAAGTTCGCTCGCTTCTTTGCAGCAGCAATTGGCCGAAAGAGAACACCGGGAACACGAGTTTCAGCAACAGCTAGGCGAAAAATCCAGTGC
>NZ_JAUBQM010000004.1:0-86823 GCF_036701245.1 Microcoleus sp. Pol14D4 | reverse complement strand
TCTTTGCAGCAGCAATTGGCCGAAAGAGAACACCGGGAACACGAGTTTCAGCAACAGCTAGGCGAAAAATCCAGTGCTCTGGAATCTTTGCAGCAACAGCTAGGCGAAAAATCCAGTGCTCTGGAATCTTTGCAGCAGCAATTGGCCGAAAGAGAACACCGGGAACACGAGTTTCAGCAACAGCTAGGCGAAAAATCCAGTGCTCTGGAATCTTTGCAGCAACAGCTAGGCGAAAAATCCAGTGCTCTGGAATCTTTGCAGCAGCAATTGGCCGAAAGAGAACACCGGGAACACGAGTTTCAGCAACAGCTAGGCGAAAAATCCAGTGCTCTGGAATCTTTGCAGCAGCAACTAGGCGAAAAATCCAGTGCTCTGGAATCTTTGCAGCAGCAACTAGGCGAAAAATCCAGTGTTCTGGAATCTTTGCAGCAGCAATTCGCCACCGAAAAGCAAAATCTCGAAAGCCAATTCCAGGAAACCGTGTCGAAGTCGAGTTACGAATCTTTGCAGCACGAGTTAGCAGAAAAGTCAAGTGCGATCGGCGACTTCCAAGTTAAACTAATCAAGTTGCAATATCTGGAAAATGAATTGAGCCAGAGTGCGGCGATACAGCGAAATTACGACGCTTTGCAGCAACAGTCTCAAGAACAGCTAAGAACCATCAAAGCTTTACGGGAACAGCTAGCTCAAATGCAGGCTGTGGCGGGGATTGGCGAAGCTTATCTCAACAAGTGGCGCCGTCAGTGATTCTCTCATCAACACGGCCCAGTCTAACGCTCCGGGTACCCCCGGAGCACCTTACCCCTAAAACGTCCTCTAAACTCGGCCTCCTTCCTCTTGTAGCGATAGATTTCAACCTGTCGCTACAAGAGCTTTTTATTGCAAAATATGAGCATACTATTAAGAAATATTACAATAAATAAATTATGAGAGGCGATCGCACCCCTGAGAGCAAATCCAATCCTGCAGACACTAAGGGCCGCGTCACGGTAATTGGAGGCGGAATCGGCGGGCTGACAGCAGCAGCCCTGCTAGCCCGCAGAGGATACAAAGTGCGAGTCTTAGACCAGGCGATCGTCCCCGGAGGATGCGCTTCCACCTTCAAACGCAAAGGCTTTACCTTCGATGTCGGCGCCACGCAGGTTGCAGGATTGGAACCCGGAGGCATTCACCACCGCATTTTCTCAGAATTAAATATAGAACTTCCCGCAGCGACACCCTGCGATCCCGCTTGTGCGGTGTTTTTGCCGGGAGAAACCGCACCGATTAGCGTGTGGCGAGATCCGCAAAAGTGGCAGGAAGAAAGGCAGCGGCAGTTTCCTGGAAGCGAACCTTTTTGGCAATTATTGTCTGCATTGTTCAAAGCTAGCTGGAAATTTCAAGGGCGGGACCCTGTTTTACCGCCCAGAAACTTCTGGGATTTCTGGCAATTAATTCAAGCTGTTCGCCCCGATACTTTAATTACTTTGCCTTTCACTTTTATGACAGTGGGAGATGCTTTGCGGCTGTGTGGGTTGGGCGACAATTTGCGCTTGAAAACTTTTCTAGATTTGCAGTTAAAATTGTATTCTCAAGTTGATACCGAAGAAACAGCGCTACTTTACGCGGCGACAGCTTTAGGAGTTTCGCAAGAGCCGCAAGGATTGTATCATCTACAAGGAAGTATGCAGGTATTGAGCGATCGACTTGTAGAGGCGATCGAACGAGACGGCGGCCAAGTCTTATTGCGGCATACAGTTGAAAGTATTGTCACCGCCAACGGCAAAGCCACCGCTACAGTGATTCGCAATCAAAAAACAGGCGAAGTTTGGACAGAAACAGCCGATCGCATTGTTGCCAACGTGACCGCGCAAAATTTAGTAAAATTGTTGTCAGGCGAGCCGATTGTCGCAAATTTAACAGATAATTTATCCGTTAAATCAGAGACTTCAGAGACAACAAACAAACTCCCAGATCAAATGGCAGGCTACAAATATCGAGTTGATAAATTGCCGCCCGCATCCGGTGCATTTGTCATATATTTGGGAGTGCATGAAAGCGCAATTCCGGCAAATTGTCCGCCGCACCTTCAGTTTCTCTACGATTACGACGGCGAGATTGGGGAGAATAATTCATTATTTGTTTCAGTCAGCCATCCAGGTGATGGCAGAGCACCAAAGGGAATGGCGACAATTATCGCTTCCTCATTTACTGATACTCGAATGTGGTGGAATTCGGTTGATTATGAAGGATTAAAGCAAAAATATACCGCAGGGGCGATCGCACGTTTGAGCGAATATTTCAATTTGACGCCAGAGTCGATCGTACACCAAGAAGCCGCCACACCCCGCACCTTTGCCCGCTACACTGCGAGAGATAAAGGAGTTGTCGGCGGCATCGGCCAGCGAATACCAACCTTCGGCCCCTTCGGATTTGCCAACCGCACACCAATTAAAAACTTGTGGTTAGTAGGCGACTCCACCCATCCGGGAGAAGGAACTGCCGGTGTTTCCTATTCTGCTTTAACAGTAGTGCGGCAAATGGAAGCCGCCTCTAAAATCTAAGAGGACACGGCAATGCAGTTTCCATAGCGCAAAAAATAATTAATCGCGCGAGATGTAACTATCGCGCGATTAAATTTAGGGAACAGTTAACAGTTAACAGTTAACAGTTAACAGTCAACCATGATTCCAGTGTCACTGGAATTGATATCAACTACATTCTCTGACTACTTGATAGCAATCTTTGCGCCCACAGCTTCAAGCTGTTTCTTCAATTCTTCAGCAGCTTCCTTAGCAATAGCTTCCTTAACTGGCTTCGGTGCGGCTTCTACCAAGTCTTTCGCTTCCTTCAGGCCCAGACCGGTAATTGCGCGGACTTCCTTCAGAATTGCGATTTTCTTGTCAGCAGGAACTTCTTCAAGAATCACGCTAAACTCAGTTTGTACTTCATCGGGTTCAGCAGCGGCAGCAGCAGGGCCGCCCATCATCATCATGCCGCCGACAGGAGCAGCAGCGCTGACGCCGAAAGCTTCTTCAATTTGCTTGACCAATTCAGATGCTTCGAGCAAAGTCAAAGACTTAAGTTTTTCCAATATTTCATCAGTTGCAGTAGACATTTTTGGAACTCCTAGTTCGATTGTAGATTTGGAATTTGAGACTTTCGATTGCTCATTAATTATTAGTTTCTCGTCTCCAGCGATCAGTTTGTTTCTCAAAACTAACGACTTATGACTCACGACTAATTACTAATGACTTACGCAGATGCGCTTTCTGCTTCTGCTGGTGCTTCTGGTTGTGCTTCTGCTGGTGCTTCTGCTTCTACTTCTGCGGAATCGCCGTCTTTTTCAGCATAAGCTTTAAGACCGCGAGCGAGCGAAGTAGGAACTTGATTGATACCCACAGCCAACTTAGTTGCGACACCGTTGATAGCGCCAGCAATTTGAGCCATGAGTTGTTCTTTCGACGGCAGATCGGCTAATGCTTTAACATCAGCTTCTTTCAGTACCCGTCCTTCCATCACGCCGCCGCGAAGTTCAGTCTTCTTAGAGACTTTTTGGAATTCTTGGTAAGCTTTAATCGCGCCGCCAATATCTTCTTGCACGAACACAAACGCCGACGTACCGGTCAGCAATTCCTGTATCGGCTGCCAGGTTTCGTTGCCTTCAACAGCAATTCGCATCAGCGTGTTTTTTGCCACTTGGCAACTGCTGCCTTTCGGACGCAAACGCCGACGCAAATCTGTGATTTCAGCAACAGTTAAGCCCGTGTAGTCAATCACGATCGCCAGTTGAGATTCGCTCAAGGTTTGCTTGAGGTCTGCAATAATCTCATTTTTTACTGCTAAACTTTTGCCCATACTTATTTCACCTCCTTTTAGGATAGAAAATTGCCCGTCAAAAACCCCGACCTTCGAGCCGGGGCAGAGAATTAAAAATTAACAAGTCACAATTAAAAATAGAAAATTTCTAATCTTTGAGTCTTGAGTTTTTATTTCTTCAGCCTCGGCAGGAAATTAAGCGATCGGCACCTGCGGTCTTCAGCTTATTGATTTTTGATTAGGCTATCACGAGAAGGCAGACATAGCAAGGCTATGACGCAAATCTTGTGAGAGATTTACACAGACAGCCGAAGCTGTCTTTTACCTTCTGCCTTCTGCTTAATTCTTTCTAGGCAGCATCAAGTTTGGTATCGCGCAGGGCACTGATATCGACTTCGATCGACGGGCCCATTGTTGCGGATACGTACAGACTGCGCCAGTAGCGACCTTTAGCACCAGAAGGACGGTTGCGGTCAACAGTTTCTTGCAAAGCATGAAGGTTGACGAGCAAATCTTCCGCTGAGAAAGCTGCCTTG
This sequence comes from Microcoleus sp. Pol14D4, assembly GCF_036701245.1. Taxonomy (NCBI): domain Bacteria; kingdom Bacillati; phylum Cyanobacteriota; class Cyanophyceae; order Oscillatoriales; family Microcoleaceae; genus Microcoleus; species Microcoleus sp. Pol14D4. The sequence continues at coordinate 82,489 of NZ_JAUBQM010000004.1, read as the reverse complement.
CCAAACATAACATGAACGATGCCAGTTCGATCGGCACGGAATTCTAGTTTACCACCTTTAAACTCGTTGATCGCCTGAGCAATGTCAGTCGTCACCGTGCCACCTTTCGGAGAAGGCATCAAACCGCGCGGGCCCAACAACCGACCCAATTTTGCCACCAACGGCATCACGTCTGGGGTAGCAATCAGGCAATCGAAGTCCATCATGCCTTTCTGAATTTCATCGATCAACTCTTCAGAACCAGCAATATCCGCGCCGGCATTCAGAGCTTCTTTAACTTTTTCGCCCTTAGCAATCACCGCAATTCTGACTACTTGACCAGTTCCTTTTGGTAGCGATACAGTTGTCCGCAACTGTTGGTCAGTATATTTCGGGTCAATTCCCAAACGGATGTGAGCTTCAGCAGCTTCGCCAAACTTAGCGGTTGCTGTTTCTTTCAAAAGTTGCAGAGCTTCCAGCGGTAGATAAGGTCTATCTTCTACTTTCTTTTGAAGTTCTTGCAGTCTTCGCGATACTTTCTTTGCCATTGTTATCTCCTGGGGTCAGTCGATTTTAGATTTTAGATTTTAGATTTTAGATTGAACTTATCAGCCAATCCGATGTCTAAAATTTGTTCGGTTCGATTCTTAGCGAAGCTTTGCTTCTCCCCCTGAATCGATCGATTTTGGATTTTGGATTTTGGATTTTAGATTGAAGATTTGAGCTTCAACACTGGGAATTACCGATTGCCAACTGTCAACTGACAACTGACAACTGACTTTAATCTGCGATCGCCACGCCCATATTTTTAGCCGTTCCTGCCACAATTTTCATAGCAGCCTCAACATCATTAGCATTGAGGTCAGGCATTTTGGTTTCAGCGATTTCTCGTAACTGAGCCTGTGTAATCGTCCCTACTTGCTTGCGGTTAGGTTCTCCCGAACCCTTAGCAATGCCAGCGGCTTTTTGAATCAAAACCGACGCCGGCGGAGTTTTGAGAATAAACGTAAAACTGCGGTCTTCAAAAACCGAAATTTCTACCGGAACCACCAGACCTGCTTGGTCTGCGGTTCTAGCATTGTACTCCTTGCAAAACATCATAATATTGACGCCGTGCTGACCCAGAGCTGGGCCGATCGGAGGAGCTGGGTTGGCTTTTCCCGCCGTAATCGCCAACTTAATTACTGCAACAACTTTCTTTGCCATTAGTTAGTTCTGTTTCTGAACCTGATTGAACTCCAATTCTACAGGCGTATCGCGCCCAAAAATCGAGAGTAAAACTTTGAGCTTGTTTCGTTCCGGGCTAACTTCAATCACATCACCTTCAAAATCCTTAAATGGCCCGGAAAGTACCACAACGTGGTCTCCAGCAGACATCGATACTTTGACAACTGGTTCTGATTCCTGAGCGTTTCTGAAGATCCGTTCTACTTCCGAATGACTCAGAGGTAGCGGTTTGACGTGACCCCTGCCGCGCCCGTAGCGGCGTTTCTGCTCGGCCCCGACAAAATTAATTACATTCGGGGTATTCTTGATCACCTGCCACGTATCCTCGTCCATAAACATACGGATGAGTACGTAGCCGGGAAAGATTTTTTCATCTGACTGCCGCCTGGAACCGTCTTTGCCGACTTTGATCGCCGGAGTTTGCGGAATTTCGACTTGAACGATGCGATCGGCAACATCCAAAGTTTGAATCCGCTGCTGCAAGTTTGCCTTCACCCGCTTTTCGCAGCCAGAGGCAACTTGAACAGCATACCAGCGAGCATCAATCTCCGGCACATCTGGCGATGCTGCCTGTCCCGTCGCTTCTGTGGAATACTCAGATTCTTCTGATGCAAAAGTCATGGCCCAAACACCTTTCCCGCGCCCCAGTTAAAGAAGTTATCCACCAAATAGATCAGGCTTGCTGAGAGGATTACCATCAAAAGCACGGCCAAAGACTCGCTGATTAGCTGCTGCCTGCTGGGCCAAACCACTTTGTCGAGTTCTTCTCTAGTTTCCTTAAAAAAACCCGCAGGGTTAAACCCAGGCGCCGTTATTTCTTGAGTTTCTTGAGCTTCGTCTTTTTTCGCCACGATTCAATCCCCCTTGCGATTTTAGATTTTAGATTTTAGATTTTAGATGGTGTGAGTGGCCCGCGGCTCTCAGATTTTGTGACACTAACCACTTACGCCCAAGTCCCAAATCTCCAATCTAAAGCCACGACTTTTTTACAAGCCCAACCAATCAACGGCGTAAATGCCGATCGCCGAAACCGACTATCGAGAAGCCACACCGAGCATTTGTTGATGGCATTTTTTGCGAACCGCCCACAAAAATTAATTCTACCCGAAAGTTTGCGGTTTTGACTGTTGCCAGCCAATAGTCCGGGCGCTTTCGGGCAGAATTTAAAGTTTGGTGATTCAGCGCGCCCTGGAGGACTTGAACCCCCGACATCAGGTTTTGGAGACCTGCGTTCTACCAACTGAACTAAGAGCGCACAGGTGAGGTTGCTGAAATTCGCTTAACCTCTAGATTTCTATTTTAACACAGTGCGCTCGTAAATGGGAAACTTTTTTTTATTTTTTTCAATTTCCCATGAATCATGAACCAAGGGAAAGCTGGGTGCATTCCTACAGGGAGCGATCGAACCGCTGTTTGACGCGAGTAGCTTTGCCCACCCGATCGCGCAGGTAGTAAAGTTTTGCTCTGCGGACTTTCCCGCGGCGCATCACTTGGATCGTGGCTATGCGGGGCGAGTGAATCAAAAACACCCGTTCCACTCCGACGCCTTGAAACACGCGGCGGACGGTGATTGTTTCATTAATCCCGCCGTTACGCATGGCAATCACAGTCCCTTCGTAGGGCTGAACCCGTTCTTTGTTACCCTCTCTAATTTTCACGCCGACTCGCACTGTGTCGCCGACGTAAATTTCGGGAACTTGTTTATTGAGTTCTTGCTTGACTCTATCTATTTCTGCCGTTTCGATAGAACGGATTATTTCTGCGCCTTTCATCGGATTTACCAAAACTCACAATCCCTTATCATATATCGAAATGCCCGTTTTATGTCAAAAAATTTCTATGTTAGATACCTCTGGGGTCGTATTTCTGCAACTGGGGGCAATGGCTGCACTGGCCTTGTACGTCGCTGCAAACTTGGGGGCCAACGATGTCGCTAACTCGATGGGGACATCCGTAGGCTCGAAGGCGCTAACGCTGCGACAGGCAATAATTGTTGCAGGCATACTGGAGTTTTCCGGCGCAGTGCTGTTCGGGCAAGGAGTTTCCGAAACTCTCGCAACAGGAGTTGTGAATGCACAAGTGTTCGCGGCCAAACCGCAAGTATTTTTAATCGGGATGGTGTCAGTGCTGATAGCTTGTGGGATATGGCTGCAAATCGCTACCAGTAGAGGTTTGCCAGTTTCTTCATCCCATGCAGTGGTGGGCGCGATCGCGGGTTTTAGCTGTGTTGCAGCCGGAATTAATGCAGTTGATTGGGGAACCATCGGCACCATCTCCCTAACATGGGTGGCGACACCTGTTGCTAGCGGTGCTTTAGCCGCACTATTTTACAGTGTGGTGAAGTATTCGATTCTCGATCGGCCAGATCCTCTATCTCAAATGCGCGAGTGGATACCTTGGCTGAGTGCAGCAATGCTGAGCGTATTTGGGATAATTGTACTGCCGTCTGTTGTGAATGTCGCTTTGGTGCAGACAGGAGCGATCGCCCTAGCGCACGATCGATTTGGCTGGAATCTTCCCATTCACGATATTGTCATTGGCATCGGGGCAATAGCTGCGATCGGCCTCACACTCAATAGCTGGAAAAAATTAGAATCAGTTGAGAAGCAAGAAGGTTCGGCAGCGGATTTTGTAACGGATGTAACGGATGCAAGGAATAAGAAAGAGGGAATATTTTCCCAATCTCCCCCTCTCCCCCTCTCCCCCTCTCCCCCTCCCCGCCACTCTCTCATCGAGCAACAAATGGCAAGATTTCAAGTCTTGAGCGCCTGTTTTGTAGCATTTGCCCACGGTTCCAACGACGTAGGAAATGCCGTTGCTCCTCTAGCTGCGATCGCCTACATCCGGCGCACAGGTTCCTTTCCCTCAGAAGATTTCAGCGTTCCCCTGTGGATTTTAGTCCTCGGAGGCGCAGGAATAGTCATCGGTTTAACCATCTGGGGCAAAAATGTAATAGCCACAGTCGGCGAAAAGATCATCGAACTCCAACCAAGCGGCGGATTTTGCGCGGAATTAGCCACAGCCACCACAGTCTTGCTAGCATCCCGCTTCGGTTTGCCAGTTTCCACATCCCACGCTTTAGTGGGTGCAGTCGTCGGAGTCGGGCTGATCAAAGCTTGGAAAACAGTACGCTTGCAAACTTTGCTGTCAATTGGTTCGGCTTGGCTGGTGACAATTCCGATCGCAGCAGGTTTGGGTGCTATCATCTTCAGCATCGCGCAATCCATTGGGCAATTTTAGATTTTAGATTTTAGATTGAGGCATTTCAGAACAGTTAACCGTCAACAGTTAACTAATCCTTCTGATTGCCTCGGTTGGGATAAACTCGCGAAGGCAAAAGCTTCCAAGCCGCAGCATCTGCACCCCAGTTGCGAAAAATCTTCACAGACGCGAAAATTTTAGCGAAACGCCAATTATAGCCACGCTTCCAGTCAGGAGGCCACTGGGCGGTTTCGTCAGCAGCTTGCAAAGCTCTGACTTCAGCTTCGAGTGCTGTGGCGTGGCGCTGCATGATAATTTCTAGTTGCAAAAAGTGTTCTTCGGGCGATCGCAATTTTTTTACATCCTACAAACGTGATAACGATGATTTTACCGGACATCAGAGTAGTCACTTTTTCATCACTAATAGACATCTCCAGAAAAGCAAGCTTTGAACAGGCAGGATGCCTGTTCCACAAGAATTATTGGAGATGTCTAATAGTAATTTCCCACATCAAACCCGGTTTCGACGCACAAGCACGCGGGCCGCTCAATCAATTAATTCCTCCTCCAAGCAATGCTTCAGCTTTTGAGCCAGCACTTCAACGTTAGGCTTTCTCAACATAGTCAGGTGATTCCCAGGAACGCTAATCACCTCTACTTTTTCCGTGGTTAATTCGCTCCAGCCAAGAGTTGGATCTTGATGCTTCATGCTTAGCTTTTCCCTCGATCTAAACAGAGTAATTCGCTGCGGATAAATTTTCGGTCGATAGCTGAGAGTTGCTTGACTGTTAGCCTGAAATACAGTAAACATCGAGGGGATTGCCAGCTCGCGCCAGCTCCGTTCTTTTGACTCCTGAGATAGGATGCTAACCATAACGGCCTGTTTCCAATTCCAGCGATGCAAAAAATTAGCTGCCAAATTAAGCATCTTATTTAATGTCGGAAATTTGCCAGCAATACCGCCACTTTGAACATTTTCCGCAGCAGCCACCAAGCGAAAATAATCTACTACAAAAGGCCAGATAGAGCGCGAAACAGTAGTCAGAATAAACTTGCAACCGTCCCAAAAAGAAGGTTTGTTAGCAGAAACAGGCGCTAAAGTATCCAGCACAGCAAGCAAAGCCACTTCATCCCCCGCTGCGAGCAACTGTTGAGCCATCTCAAAAGCAACCAAACCTCCAAAAGACCAACCTCCTAAAAAATAAGGCCCTTTTGGTTGAACGGTACGCAAAGCTGCGATATAGTCAGTCGCCATGTCTTCAATGCTAGTTAACGGAGAACTTTCGCCGTCAATACCCTTTGGTTGCAGCCCGTAAAACGGTTGATTTTCTCCTAGCCCAAAGGCTAATTCGACATAAGGAAATACGACGCCAAAGATGGGATGGACGCAGAAGAACGGGGGATTTTTACCGCGAGGCTTAATTGCAACTAAAGGCGACCATTCCAGAGAATTTGTTTCTGAAGATAGCGAATCTGCTAAACCTTCAATTGTCGGATTTAAAAAAAGAGCAGACAGCGGCAACTCGCGCTCAAATTGCTGGTTAATCTCATTGATGAGGCGGACTGCCAGCAGGGAATCTCCACCCAAATCGAAGAAGTTATCGCCAATGCCAACGCACTCTACGTTGAGGATTGTGGCCCAAATGTGGGCGAGGGTTGACTCAGTTGGTGTGCGAGGTGCAAGGCAGCTTTTATCTATTGAGTTGCTAGTTATAGTTCCCGGTGCAGGTAGGCGCAGGCGATCGATTTTGCCGTTGGGGGTTAGGGGCAGAAAGTCGATCGCCACAAAAGCACTGGGAATCATGTAATTGGGCAGTTGTTGTTTGAGGAAATTGCGTATTTCCCCGGGATTAAGCGTCTGATTGTGATTGGGGACGACATAAGCAACTAGGCGTTTGTTGCCAGACAAATCATCCGCAGCAACCGCTGCTGTTTCTTTGACTGCTGGATGCTCAACCAGCAGCGCTTCAATCTCTCCCAATTCTATTCGATAACCGCGAATTTTTACCTGTTCGTCAGTGCGGCCTAAAAACTCAATATTGCCGTCGGGAAAATAGCGAGCTAAGTCACCAGTTTTATAAATTCGTTCTCCTGATTTCTGGCTAAACGGATTAGCAATAAATCGCTGGGCGGTTAATTCAGGGCGGTTCAGGTAGCCTCGCGCCAATCCGCTGCCGCCGATGTACAATTCACCGGGAATTCCAACGGGTACAGGCTGTAAATTTTCATCTAAAATATAGAGTTGAGTGTTAGCTATTGGGCGGCCGATTGGCGGTTTTTTGCGTGAAGCGAAGCTATCGGGCAGGGAATCGCCAATTTCGGCGAAACTTGACCAGACTGTCGCTTCTGTAGGGCCGTAAGCGTTAAAAAATCTGCGCCCGGAAGCCCAGCGTTTAACAATATCGGGGGAACAGGATTCGCCAGCACAAATGATTGTTTGCAGTGCGGGAAGCTCGGCGTTTGGAAGGACAGCTAGCAGCGAGGGCGGGAGGGTAGCGTGGGTAATAGCATTGTCCTGCAAAAATTGGATTAATGTTTGTCCGGGCAACAAAGATTCTTTCTTGGCACAGTAAAGTGTTGCTCCGGTTCCCAAGGCCATGACAATCTCAAAGATTGAGGCATCAAAACTCAGGGATGCAAATTGCAAAATGCGGTGATTTGAGTTTAAGTTAAAAGCTTCTATTTGAGCTAGGGCTAAGTTGTAGAGTCCCCGATGTTGGATTAAAACGCCTTTGGGTTTTCCGGTTGAACCAGATGTGTAAATGACATAGGCTAGGTTTTCTGGTAGGATATTTGTAGTTGGGTTTTCTGGGCTTTGTCGGGCGATAATTTCTCTGTCGGAGTCCAAACAGACTACTGAAAAAACTCCGTAATTTTCTGGCTGCGTCAAGTTTTTTGCTAAGTGCTGCTGAGTTACCAAAATCGATACCTGAGCATCTTCTAACATGAAGTTAAGTCGCTCTTGAGGATAAGTTGGATCTAAAGGCAGGTAGGCTGCGCCTGCTTTGATAATGCCTAGCAATCCGACGATCGCATCTAAGGAACGTTCTACACAAAAACCCACTAAAACTTCTGGTGCTGCGCCCAATTGCTGCAAGTAACGTGCAAGTTGGTTGGCTTGGCTGTTGAGTTGGCGGTAGGTTAACTGCTGGTTTTCAAAGACGGCGGCGACAGCATGGGGCGATCGCGCGACTCGCTCTTCAAATAGCTGATGGAAACACTGGTTTTGCGGATAATCTCTCTGAGTGTCATTCCAATCGATTAATAATTGCTGGTATTCTGGCGCTGTCAGCAAAGCCAACTCGCTGAGGTGCTGTTTGGGATTCCCCACAATGGCTTCAAGCAGCGTTTGGAAATGTCCCGCCATGCGCGCAATTGTGCCGCTATCAAATAAGTCTGTGCTGTAGACAAATTGCCCTTGAATACTTCCTGCATTTTCCCACAAGTGGCACTCTAAATCTAGCTTGGCGGTTCCTGCGTCAAAGTCGATCGCCTCTCCAACGATTCCCGGCAATTCTAGCGCTGCTACAGGAGTGTTTTGCAGGCTGAAACTAACTTGAAATAGGGGGTTGCGGCTCAACTCGCGATCGGGTTGCAATTCCTCAACCAACTTCTCGAAGGGCAAATCTTGGTGGGCGTAGGCTGCCATTGCGACGTTTTTTACCCGATGCAATAGTTCCCGAAAAGTTGGGTTTCCTGATAAATCTGCACGCAGCACCAAACTATTGACAAAAAAACCGATTAATGCTTCTATTTCGCTCAGGTTGCGATTGGCGATCGGCGTTCCTACTGCAATATCTACTTGTCCTGTATAGCGGTACAGCAAAGTTTGAAAAGCGGCTAGTAGAGTAATAAATAAAGTCGCGCTTTCTTGCTGGCTCAATGACTTTAGCGCCTCGCTCAAAGCAGGTGATAGTGTTATAAATTGTTTGGCGCCGCGGTAGGATGGAACGGCTGGTCTTTGCCTGTCTGTTGGTAGATTGAGTGCGGTAATTCCGTTTAACTGCTGCCGCCAATAAGCTAACTGGGTTTCTAATACTTCGCCCTGCAACCATTGGTGCTGCCATTCTGCAAAGTCGGCGTACTGCACGGGCAGTGCTGGTAAGTACGATCGCTGATTTTTTACAAATGCTGTGTAGAGCGTTCCCAGCTCTCGAATTAGCACTCCAATCGACCAACCATCAGCCACAATATGATGTAAATTCAGCAACAATATATGTTCTGTTTCACTGAGTTGTAACAGCGTTACTTTGAATAACGGCCCGGCGGCTAAATCGAAAGGGCATTGCGCTGCATCGGTTGCGAGTTGCAGCGCTGCGGTTTCCTGCTGAGCTGGCGAAAGATTTTGTAAGTCGATTGTGGGGAGAGATACGGTTAAAAAGGGAGCAATAACTTGTACGAGTTCCCCTTCCAAAAGCGTAAAAGTAGTGCGTAAAGTTTCGTGCCGCTGCACAATTTCATTGAAGGTTTGCTCTAAAGATATTAAGTTGAGCGAACCAGTTAAGCGGAGCGCTGTTGAAACATTATAGAAAGGATTACCCGGTGCTAATTGATTGAGGAACCAAAGCCGCTGCTGAGCAAACGATGCGGGGAATACAAAAACTTCTGTTTCTTGCTGCATATTTATCGAAATTGCATCCTGTTCAACAGCCATCGTTTTTATTTACTTTCTCAAGTCTACATCTTACCAAAATCAAAAACCATCTTAAAATTATCTGCGTTTATCAGCGTTAATCTGCCCTTCATCTGCGGTTGCTCTACCAATCAAAAAATTATGCAATAGGTCCATTAAAAGACGATAGCTTCCTCCGCCGACTATCGCGCGAAATCGCCACTAAAGCCGGAGCCCCACTTGTAGCATTCTTATCTTTTAAATTCTCAACAATCTTAGACAATTCGGCAATTGTCGGTGCTTCAAAAACCCGGCGCAAAGGCAACTCTACCCCGAAAGCATCTCGCACTCTAGAAACAAGCTGAGTCGCCAGCAGCGAATGGCCTCCCAATTCAAAGAAATTGTCCCGGATACCCACTCGCTTTATCCCCAAAACCTCAGCCCAAATTTTCACTAAAACTTCCTCAATAGAAGTATGAGGCGCAACATAACCGCCAGCCCATTCTAACTTAATCGGCTCCGGTACAGGCAAAGCGAGGCGATCGACCTTTCCGTTAGCCGTCACAGGTAGCGACTCCAGCACCACAAAAGCCGACGGAACCATATATTCCGGCAGTTTTTCTGCTAGATAAGCCTGCAACTGTGGCACTAATTTCCGTGCTACTTTACCTTGTAAGGGATTGTTAGCATAAGAGCGCCAAGGACGCAAGTTATCGCTTCGGGTTTCTCGCACAAAATCTCTGGTTTCGCCCCGTGCAAACACTACATCGTAGCGCCCTTGACTGTCGGAATTAGACCAACTAATATTAACATTATACGGAACTTCCAAAGCATACCACGCTTCGGGATCGACTCCTAAATCCTCGACTTTTTCCACGGCTTTCTGCAACTGACCTGCTGTTGTAAATTTATCGACAACAGACAGCAACTCTGCCGCCTTAACTGCTGCCGTTACCCGCGCATTAGGCACATTAGCAATTCTTAAAACATCGAGTTGATTTTGCAATAATATTTGTTGCACCTTGGTAACAGTCAGATTCTGATTTTCATCCAACCAATCCAGCCGTTTTGATCTCCCCTGCCCCCCTTCATAAGGGGGGTTCAGAAGCTCTGTTTTGTCATAAAAGTTAGAGACACTTCTTAGCCCCCCTTCATAAGGGGGGTTGGGGGGATCTGTTACCGACGCAATATGCAGAATAGCATTGTACCGAAAATCAGTTAACTCATTGCGATAGCTACCGCGAATTAATTGAATCTCTACGCCGCCAATCTGTGGAAAGCGGTGCTTTAATGCGCTAAAAAACTCTGGTGCAATAACTAACTCTGTTTCTTGAAAAATTTGCATTTGTACTCGCTGCTGCAACTGTTCGCCCGCGAGAGAAGGTTCGGCTTGATACAGTTGTACCGAAGCGTGAAAAGCTGCCAGCAATGGCAAGCTGCGGACATCTCCGATGAATATAAAGCCGCCGGGGGCAGTTGCTTTCACCGCACCTTCTAGCACCTGCACGAGATAGTCGATATTCGGGAAATATTGCACGACAGAGTTGAGAATTACTGCGTCAAAAGCTGCTGTCTCTACTCCTTCAAAATCAGTCGCCATTTTCTGAAGCAGCGTTACATTAGCTAACTGTTGGTTTGCCAAGTGCTGCTGAATATAGTTGAGCGAAATAGGTGAAAAGTCGGTTCCGCAATATTGAGTGCAGCGAGGCGCAATTTGGAACAGCAACAAACCTGTGCCGCAGCCAATTTCTAACACTCGGCTAGGCTGCAAAGCTAAAATTTGGGCGGCTTGATTTTTCGCCCAGTCGCGTATCTGTTCTGCTGGGATTGGCTGATTAGTATAGCTGCTATTCCAGCCGACAATATTAAAGGTTGGATCTGACTCAACAGCAGGTTGATTGTAAGTTTCATTGTAGAGCATTTGCCACTGCAAAACCTGTTCGTCCTGCAATTGCATTATTTGGCTTTTTTCGCTGGTACTGCTATATTCTGCATTCAGGGCAATATAAGCTACTAAACGTTTATCTCCCTGTCCATCTTCCGAAGCTATTGCTACAGTTTGCTGCACGGCGGGATGTTGAGTTAATAGTGTCTCGATTTCTCCTAATTCGATGCGGAAACCGCGAATTTTTACTTGTTCGTCAATGCGTCCTAAAAATTCAAGGCTGCGATCGGCTCTGTAGCGCACTAAGTCGCCGGTTTTGTAAACTCGCTCTCCTGAATTTGGTTTAAAAGGATTGGAAATAAAGCTTTGTGCGGTTAAATCTGGGCGGTTGAGGTAGCCGCGAGCGAGTCCGTTTCCGCCGATGTACAATTCGCCAAAAACCCCGATCGCCACCGGCTGCAAATATTTGTCTAATATGTAGATTTGAGTGTTAGCAATGGGGCGGCCAATTGTCGGGGCGATGTCTGTTTGCTCTGTTACAGGAATATAACCGGAAGTTGTGACGACGGTGTTCTCGGTTGGGCCGTAATTATTTACTAGCTTAAATGGATGGGATTTTAAAGGATGTTGTTGCAGTTTTTCGCCGCCTGCGAGCAAGATTCGCAACGCTGTATTTTGAGGCCAATCTAATAGCAAAACTTTCTCGGCTAAAGGTGTTGGCAAAAAGCTAATTGTAATGGCGTTTGATACTAACCAGTTTTGCAGTTTTTCAGGATCTCGCCTGATGTCATCTTCTGGAAAGTAGATGCTAGATCCGGCGGCGAGATAAGGCCAAATTTCCCACCCGGAAGCATCAAAGCCGATCGCAGCAATTTGCGTTGCCCGATCGCCCGCTGACACCCCAAACTCTCTTTGATGCCAAAAAACGAGATTTAACAAGCTCCCGTGCTCAATTTCCACTCCTTTCGGCTTTCCCGTGGAACCGGAGGTGTAAATCGCGTAAACCAGATTTTCGGCTGTGACTGCGCTGGTGGGATTGTCGGCGATTTCTTGGGAAATCATCTCCCAGTCTGTGTCTAAACAAACTATCTGTAAATTGGGCGAGCGCAAATTCTCTATCCATTGCTGCTGAGTTAACACAACAGATAATTGAGCATCTTTTAGCATAAAGCTCGATCGCTCAGCAGGATAGCTCGGATCTAAAATTAGGTAAGCTCCTCCCGCTTTCAGGATACCCAACATCCCCACAATCAGATCGAGCGATCGCCCGCAGCAAAGCCCCACTAAAACTTCTGCCCCAACCCCAATTTTTTGCAAATAACGTGCTAGTTGGTTGCTGCGGAGATTGAGCTGCTGGTAGGTGACTCGCTCCTCTCCAAATACCAGCGCCACCGCATCCGGTGTCCGATCTGCCTGCATTTCAAATAGCTGATGGATGCACAAATCTTGCGGATAATCCGCCTGAGTATTGTTGCATTCAACTAACAACTGATAGCGCTCTTGGGCGCTCAAATATTGCAAGTTGGCAATTCGCTGTTCGGGATTTGCCACAATGCTTTCTAACAGAGTTTGAAAATGCCCGATCAGGCGCGCAATCGTAGCTTCATCAAATAAATCGGCGCTGTAAATAACCATGCCGCTGATGCCCTCTGAGCTATCAACCCACAGCTTATTGCTGGGCGATTGGTTGCTTCCCGAACTGTTGGGCGATCGCTCCCACAAATGAAACTCCAAATCAAACCGCGCTGTACCCACATCTAACTGCTGCGGGCTGAGTGTTAATTCTGGCAATTCTAACCGATTCCCCGGCGCGTTTTGCAGCGCAAACGCCACCTGAAATAAGGGATTTTGGTTCAACGCGCGATCGGGGTGCAGTTCTTCTACTAACTTCTCAAACGGCAAATCTTGGTGAGCGTAAGCTCCTAATGCTACCTCTTTGACTCGGTTTAAAAGTTCCCGAAAAGTTGGATTTCCCGACAAATCTGTACGCAGCACCAAACTGTTGACAAAAAAACCGATTAGTGCTTCAATTTCACTGCGGTTGCGATTGGCGATCGGCGAACCTACAACAATATCTTCTTGCTGGGCGTAATGGTAAAGCAACGTTTTAAAAGCTGCCAGCATTGTCATAAACAGCGTCACTCCTTCGTGCTGGCTCAACGTTTCTAAAGCCTCGCTCAGTTGTTTTGGCAGTTGCAAAAATTGCCTTTTGCCTCGGTAACTTTGAATTGCTGGCCTGGGGCGATCCGCAGGCAAATTTAGCATAGAAATGCCGTTTAACTGCTGCCGCCAGTAAGCAAGCTGCGTTTCTAAAACTTCCCCTTGCAGCCATTCGCGCTGCCATTTTGCAAAATCAGCATACTGGATCGACAAAGCCGGTAAAGGCGAAGGTTTTTCGCTAGCAAATGCCGTGTAAAGTGCGCCTAATTCCTGAATAAGCACTCCGATAGACCAGCCATCGGAGACAATGTGGTGCATATTCAGCATTAGTAAATATTCGGCATCATCTAACTGCAACAATGTGACTCGCAGCAACAAGTCATTGGATAAATTGAAAGAGCGTTGAGCTTCCTCAGCGGTGAGCCTGTTTGCTTCAGTTTGTCGAGATTCCTTTGGCAAATTCCGCAAGTCCACTACATTAATCGGGAGGTGGAAAGCAGCAGCTATTCTCTGAACAGGTTGCCCCGAAACTACTGCTAAGGTCGTGCGTAAAGCTTCGTGGCGGCGCACAATTTCATTGAAGGTTTGTTGCAGCGCCCTCAAATTGAGCGAACCTGTCAAACGCAATGCTGCGGGAACATTATAGAAGGGATTGTTCGGGACTAATTGGTCGAGAAACCACAAGCGCTGCTGTGCAAAGGAAAGCGGTAGATTTCCGTCCCGCCCCATCGGAACAATCGGTGCCGGAGTGAAACTAGAATTACGATTAGCTGCTTTTAAAAATGAAATAATTTCGGCTTTTTTATGAGAAATTTCGGCGCGAAGTTCTGGTGTAATAATTCCTTCGGGAGCGTTGCAGCGCAGGATCTCGCCCTCAACAAAAACATTAATATCTAGACTGCGAAGGTAAGATAAAAACTCAACTAACTCAACCGTGACAGAATCTCTGGCATTTGGCGATGAACTCGATATTTTTGGAGCGGGCATTTTGAGTCATCCTGTCATTACTTGGGCAAATCAATCAAAGAAATTCCACCAGCGCACAAGTTAAGAGCTTAACTTACCGCTTGCTTAATGTGGCCTAACCTGAGTATGATTCTGTTTGAATCCGCAACCAAAATCCTACCCAAGGTTTCAGCTTATGCCGTTCATGCCCTTCAATTTCCTGTTCCTATGGCTGCTGGGACTGCTGTCCGTCGGGGTACTTGGCGGAGGTATATACATTATTTACGAATGGTACATCGGCGCACTTGTAGGGATTTCCTACTTAATCAGCGGAGTCTTGATGCTTCTTTGGTCTGTTGGCGGCCGCTTTATCAGTTTGCCGCTGTTCCGCCGCCCCGGTGCTGACGAACCGAAGCCGACGCGGACGGGTACGGTGCAGCGGGTAGAGAGACCTGATGGCACTATTTTACAAGTAGAATTCTACGGCCCAGAGGACGGACAGCCGATTATCCTCTCCCATGGTTGGGGGCCCAACAGTATGGTTTGGTATTACGCGAAACGGCAACTAAGCGATCGCTTCCGAGTGATTGTTTGGGATCTTCCAGGTTTAGGAAAATCCACTCGACCAAAAAACAGCGACTACTCCCTAGAAAAATTTGCCCGCGATCTCGAAGCCGTCATTGCCATAGCAGGAACTAAACCTGTTATCCTACTCGGACACAGCATCGGCGGCATGATTACTCTAACATTCAGTCGGCTTTTTCCAGAACTTCTCGGTAGTCGAGTAGCTGGTTTAATTCTGGTAGATACGACTTATACTAATCCCGTCAAAACCGCTATTTTTAGCGGTTTATTACGTGCTTTGCAGAAGCCGCTGCTCCAACCTATCCTCTATCTCACCATAGCTCTTGAACCCATTATGTGGGGAATGACTTGGCTGAGCTATCTCAATGGTTCACTGCACATCAGTGTAGAATTATCGGGATTTAAAGGCACTGAAACGCGCGGTCAATTAGAGTTTTCAGCTTTCTTATCAGCCTTGGGTTCTCCCGGCGTTCTCGCTCGCGGCACACTGGGAATGCTCAAATATGATGAAACAAAAACTTTGCGATCGATTGACATTCCAGTGTTGGTGATCTGCGGCGATTCAGATATCGCCACTACGCCCCCAGCTAGCCTGCGAATGAAAGCAGAATTACCTCAAGCAGAGCTAGTTACTATACAGAAAGGAGGACACATGGCATTAATGGAACATAACCAGCAGTTTGCAGAAGCTGTTAGGGCATTCTGCACTGAAATAGTGTAATCGGCGTACTAGGCGCACCATATTTCAATACGCTTGGGTTAAGGAAAATGGTAGCGAAAATGTTGGGCGGAGTGAAACGGAGGGTTCGTTCCCTCCGGGCCCAACCTACGCACTGATTGGGTCTAGTTCCTAGACCTCTTTGTTACCCTCCCACATTTAACTGAAAATGCGCTTGAGGGCAGGAATACGAGCCAAAACGAAATAATCCAACAGCAGAACGGTGACGAGTGAAAGTCCTACAAGCGGGAACGCAATCCCTAAAACAGCAACGATTGCGACTGGCACTTTCCATCCCTGAACATGGGTGGGCATTGCAGGCGCACCGAGCCAACCCGCCCCTTTCGGACGACGCTGCCACCACATCACCGTACCACTGACTGAAAGCACAATTACAATTAACGCTGCAAACAACATCAGCAGTTGATTGCTCAATCCAAAATATTTGCCCATGTGAATGGAAATTCCCATTTCTACGGCTTTGGGTATTAACCCGTAATCCTTCCACCGCACATCTGCTAACACTTTGCCACTGTATCGATCGATGTGCAGAGTGACTTCTTGCGCCGGATTATTGGGAAATGCCGAAACCGTGTACACACCCGTTTGCGATTCTGGAAAACTAACACTAAATCCAGGGGGTGCGCCTTTTGCTTGGGCTAAAGTTACAACAGAATCTAGATTTACGGACGTACCAGCAGGAGTTTCCTTGATAATTTCCTTGTGTCCTGAATGATGCTCCTCTCCAGGCTTACTAGATTTGGGAATTGGTAATTGCTCTACTGCCCAAGGCACAATTAGATTGCCCTGTTGATTGAGTGAGCCTGTGAGTGTTGTCGATTGAGGCAGGTTATCCCACATTTGTGCAGGATAGTGACTCGACAAACGAGCGAAGGTATCTCCCCAAAAACCTGTCCAGGGTAGTCCACTAATGATGAGAAAGCCAATTAGCAATACGCCATAAAATCCCGAAACGGCGTGTAAGTCCCGCCAAAATACCCGCTTGTTCTGGCTCCACACACGCGGAATTAATGTTCCTAAAAAATTTACTTTGCCGCGAGGCAACCATAAATATAATCCGGTAATTAGCAAAATCAGTCCCCAACAGGAAGCAAGCTCTACTAAATAATCTCCCAATTTTCCGATCATCAGTTCGCCGTGAATCTTGCGTGCGATCGCTTGGAGATTATTATTTTCATCGCGATCGCCTAAAATCTTAGCCGTATAAGGATTCACGAAAACGGCTAGTGTTCTTTCATCTTGAGTCGCGATCGTCACTTCAGCACTGCGATTAGACGCAACGCTCGGCGTAAATTTTGTTACTTTGGCATCAGGATAAGTTCGTTGAACAACTGCCACCTGTTGAGTATAAGGCATCACCACATCCGCAGGCTGCACAAACATATTCTGCTGATACATCGCAGCATCTAATTGCGGTTTAAACAGGTAAATGATGCCTGTGATTGACAAAATCAGCATGAAAGGAATAACAAACAAGCCTGCATAAAAGTGCCATCGCCAAACGGTGCGATAAAAACGATTACTGGGAGGTTCAGCAACCAGTGAAGGGTTCAAAACGCTGTTCAATTTATTCATTGTCGTTTGCCAAAATATCGAGAAAAAATTATTATGATACACCAGTAGGAAAATGTCAAAAGACAGGCTGTTAAACAGAGTTGCTGCTTCTGAAGTTTTTAGCCGTCAGTAATCCTGATGAAGATTTATTCAACAGGGAAAGTAACTAAAGACCAGTATATTGCAATACCGTTCAGTTAAGGCTGCCTATCTTTTTTTAGCATAAGCGATGCTCAATCTTTACTCCATCAGGGTTTGAGGATGGTTGTCATCCGGGAGCATCTCATATTTGTAAAAACTCTTCTTCTGGCTCCTTCCTTCTTCCTCTTTCCTCCTGCCTCCTGCCTCAAAACTTAGATTTCTAGCTTGCCTGCAAAAGTGAGATGCTCCTGAGATGTTGCACCCTTCTCAATAAGGCTTTTATGAACAGGCAAGATGCCTGTTCCACAAGAAAATTTATCCTTTGTGGAACGGGCTCTTCGGCCCGTTCTTGAGAATGGTGCAAAAGTGAGATGCTCCCCACTTTTGGACGGTCATCCCACAAAAAAATCAAAAATCCCGCAATTATGTAAGGCCTTAAAATTCCACATCTTCTCGCTCATTTTCGTCGGTTCTGGGAGTATCCAAACCTTTCGCGGCCCAACGCATTGTTTCAATGTATTTTGCCAGACTCGCCACAGTCGGAGCCTCAAATAAATTGCTGACCGATAACTCGACTTGCAAAGCGTCTCGGATGCGAGAAATCAACTGAGTTGCTAGCAGGGAATGCCCGCCTAGTTCAAAGAAATTATCGTAGATACTAACCTGCTGTTTTCCCAAAACTTTAGCCCAAATTTTCCCGATCGCATTTTCGAGTTCAGTCCGAGGCGCTACATAATTTTCTGTTAGATCATCGCTGTCTGTATCTATCTCAGGCAAAGCGCGGCGGTCTACTTTGCCATTAGGCGTCAGTGGCATATTATCCAAAACTGCATAAGTTGCAGGAACCATATATCCTGGTAACTTTTCTTTCAAAAATTGGCGCAATTCACTTGATTTTAGATTGTGAGTTTCTGATTTTTCCTTAATGCCGTCAGGAATAACATAAGCTACCAAATGTTTATCGTCTGGGATGTCTTCTCTCACAATTACTACTGCTTCGCGCACTTGTGGATGCTGGCACAAAGCCGCTTCAATTTCTCCCAATTCGATGCGGTAGCCGCGAATTTTTACTTGGTCATCAATGCGACCTAAAAACTCGATGTTGCCGTCAGCTAAATAGCGACCTAAATCACCTGTTTTATAAAGGCTAGAACCAGATTTATTGCTAAAAGGATTAGGAATGAATGCAGCAGCAGTTAAATCAGGCTGGTTGAGGTAGCCTTTCGCCAATCCGTCACCGCCGACGTACAATTGACCTATAACACCGATCGCCACCGGCTGCAAATCCGCATCGAGGAGATAAATTTGCGTGTTGGCGATCGGGCGGCCGATGGGGATAGATGTTGCGGTTTCGGGTACGTGTTGCACGCAATAATAAGCCGAAAATGCGGTATTTTCTGTAGGCCCGTAAACGTGAATTAATTGAGTAGTTGGATTTTCTTTTAAAACTTTTTTAACCCATCTCATATCGACCGCTTCTCCGCCAAACAGCAAGCAGCGCAGCGAATTAAAAGCTTGCGGTAAAACTCTAGCAATTTGTTGAAATAAGGCAGTTGTTAAAAACAAGACGGTGATACCTTGTTGGCGCAGTTCTAAAGCTAAGTCGTGAGGCGAAAGGGTAATATTTGTGCTAATTCCCGCGAGTTGAGCGCCGTTAAGCAAGGCTCCCCAAATCTCGAATGTGGCTGCATCGAATGAAGCATTTGATGCTTGGGCAATTTTATCGGTAGGTTCTATTTTTATATAATTTGTATTGAGTACCAGCCGATTTACTGCTTTGTGGGTGACAGCAACTCCCTTGGGTTTTCCTGTAGATCCCGATGTGTAAATAACGTAAGCTAGGTTGTCTGCTGTTACGGTGTTGGCGGGATTTTCGGCGCTTTCTTTGGCTATGTGTTCCCAGTCGCGATCGAAGTAAATCACCGAGTTTGAGAAGTCTCCGAAATTCTCTATCAATTTATCCTGAATTAGCAAGACTTTAACTCGAGCATCTTCCAGCATCAAGTTTAGCCGATCGCGCGGATAGCTCGGATCTAACGGTAGGTAAGCCCCTCCCGCTTTCAGTACAGCCAACATCCCGACAATTAGGTCGATCGATCGTTCTGCACAAAGCCCCACTAAAACCTCCGCCCCCACGCCCAGTTTTTGTAGGTAGCGCGCCAGTTGGTTGCTGCGACTGTTGAGTTCTCTGTAAGTCAGGTGCTGGCCCTCGAAAGTTAGGGCGACCTCCTCCAGATGCTGCTGGACTCGCTCTTCAAACAACTGATGAATGCACTTATTTTGAGGATAATCTGTCCGAGTATCGTTCCATTCTCTGAATAATTGATTCACTTCATCCTCGCTCAATAAAGGTAAGTTAGCGATTCTTTGTTGTGGATTAGCTACAAGGCTTTCCAGCAGCGTTTTAAAATGCCTCAGCATTCGGGCGATCGTAACTTCATCAAATAAATCTGTATTGTACACAGCTAAGCCTCTGAGCCCTTCCGCATCTTCCCACTCTTCGCCGTATGTGCTCCTAAAATTATCGGAAGCTTCCCACAAATACAGCTCTAAATCAAAGCGCGTTGTTTGAGTCTCCAAATGAAAAGAACTCAACTTTAATCCTGGCAATTCTAGCTCGTCCAGCGGCGCATTTTGCAGTCCGAATACCACCTGAAACAGCGGGTGGCGATTCAACGATCGCTCTGGGTGCAATTCCTCGACGAGCTTCTCAAAAGGCACATCTTGGTGAGCGTAAGCTCCCAGGGTTACTTCCCGCACCCGGCCCAAAAAATCTCGAAATGTCGGGTTTCCCGAGCAGTCTGTTCGCAGCACTAAAGTATTGACAAAAAAACCGATTAATGCTTCTATTTCGCTGCGGTTGCGATTGGCGATCGGCGAACCTACCACAATATCTTCTTGCTGCGAGTAACGGTAAAGCAAAGTTTGAAATGCTGCGAGCACTGTCATAAATAAAGTCGCTCCTTCTCGCTGCGAGAGCGCTAAAAGTGCGTTTTTAAGCTTTTTCGGCAGTTCTAAATATTGAGTTTTTCCCCGATAATTTTGCCTAGCTGGTGCAGGGCGATCTGTGGGCAAATTTAACACAGAAATCCCGTGCAATTGCTGCCGCCAATAAGCTAGCTGAGTTTCTAATACTTCACCTTGCAGCCATTCGCGCTGCCACTCGGCAAAGTCGGCATATTGAAGTGATAATTCTGGCAGGGGAGATGGCTGTTGATTTATCAAAGCTGTATAGATAGCCTCCACTTCTCTAATTAGCACACCGATCGACCAATCATCGGAGGCTATGTGGTGCATATTTAGCAAGAGAATATGCTCGGTCTCTGCCAGCCGCAGGATGGTGACTCGCATCAGCGGCCCGGTGGATAAATTGAAAGGGCGAAGAGATTCTGCTGCGGAGAGTTTTTTTGCTTCTGTGTGGCGTTGTTCTGGCGGCAAATCTTGCAAGTCTAATAGTTGTAAATTAGTCTTGAAAGCGGGAGAGATTATCTGTACTGGTTGCCCTGATACCGTCGCAAAAGTGGTTCGCAAAGTTTCGTGCCGCTGCACTATTTCGTTGAAGGTTTGCTCTAATGCTGTTAAGTTGAGAGCACCAGTTAAGCGCAGTGCTGTTACTACATTATAGAAAGGGTTTTCCGGTGCGAATTGGTCGAGAAACCACAAGCGCTGCTGGGCAAATGAGGCGGGAAAGACAAAGACTTCGCCTTCTGAGCAAATATTCAGTTTTTCTATATCCTTTGTAAAGGAATTGTCATAAATTTCGGAGGCCATATCTGTTGCTCTTGGGGGATGAGATGTGTTAATTTTTGGATGGCGCGGGGGTGGCTTTTTCAGGGTGCGATCGCCTCTTAAACCTTTCGCGAGCAAAAGATCGGAACTGTTAAAATCATAAACCTGGGTGCGGGAGTGCGGCAGAAAGGCGGGCAAAAGAAACCGGATTTCTGGCCGCAGCATCAAGTTATCCATTGAGGGGCTAGGAGTGCGACCCCCCAATCAAATTTAGTCGCGGAACGGGATCTTAGGCTTGTGATTGGGGTGCAATTGGGTGAGTTAGATGCGAGAATTACCTGGAGCAATCCGTGGAGAGGTCATGCTGTAGTATGATTTCTAATTGCACAAAGTGTTCTTGGGGCGATTCCCTACCGGATAGCTTTGCTTCACGCAATTTTCTCACATTTGTAGCTTAGCGACTACTATTGATTCAACAGTGTCCGCAATCTTTTAGAGCCAATCACTAGAAATTGCGACCTGATTTGTCACAATACTTAAGAACACTGAACGTGCAGTTTAAATTAGAGGTTATAGGCTAATGGCGCAGCGGAACGTATACTCGTCAAAGGACGAGCCAGAGGATGCACAATCAGCAGAAGAAGTTCTCCACTCAGTAATGCAAGAACTGGACGCTTTGCATCAAAATGTCAAAGGCCAGTTAAATCAAGACATTACTCGGCTGCAAACTGAAAAAAATCACCTGATTGAAGATATTGAAGACCTCCGGGAGCAATATCGCAAATTGCAGTCTCAGCAAATGGAATCTCTGTCTGGACGATACATTCAGCAGCAGCAATTGTGGCTGAAGCAGTTGGCTCAAGTTTTGGCTCACAATTTGCAGGATTTGTTGGTGCAGCGGTTCAACGAACTCAGCGCTAACTCGGGAAATTCTCTCAGCAGCCCGATTCCCAGCGGCGAGTTCCCGATACCCCTGCCGCCGAGCAACTACGACGAACGGGCCTCGCAGTTGCTGGCGGCGCTGGATGAAAGGATCGATCGCAGTTTCCAGATGCTGGAACAAGATTTAACCAGTTACGAAAGCGAGCTTTCCGTGCGGCTCAACAACATGAAAACCCTGGAACTGCAAGGGGAAGAGCTGTTACAAAATCTCGTAAACCGCATCAGGGAAGAACTCGAAGAAGAAGAAGAATATCTTGAGAATCCTTTCGATGCTCAAGATTCCTATGTCGAGGAATCAACTAATTCTGTTAATTCTGTCCGCCCGCAACTTCTGCAGCCAACACCTGTGGAAACGCCGCGAGAACCCGTGCCACAGCCTTCTTCAGCGCCACCGACGGCACCCGCTAAAGTAGCTTCTCAAGTGCAGACAGGTTTGGTGCTGGCTTTGTCTTCGGCGGTGGTATTGTCGCTATTTAATGTTTGTTTGAGAATTCTGATTAAAAGCAAAAATCCTCGGATGGTTTTTGGGTTGTTTGAATTTCCGGGGGTGGTGACTCCAGGTTTTGGAAACTCTTTGTTGATTTTGTTGATGCGGCTGATCGTGGTGATGGCTTTGATGCCGATATTGGCGACATTTCTGTATCCTTCTGTGTGGAAAGATATTAGGCGGTTGTTCCAGTCGGGCGATCGAGCTTTGTGGAGTAAAGTTTTAGGAAGCGCATTTTTTCTGTTTTTGTCTCAGGTTTTGATTTATTTGGCGATCGGCAATATTCCAGCCGGGATTGCGATTACGATTTTCTTTATTTACCCGATCGTCACCGTACTGGGTTCTTGGATCTTGTTTGGCTCTCGTCCCAGCACAGTCGGCTTTTTGGCGATAGTCGGGATTACCGCAGGTTTGATTTTAGCTGGGTGGCCGAGTTTTGCGGCCCCAGCTCCAGGCGGTGGCAATGTCGGGGTGGGAGTCACGGCTGCACTGGCTTCTGGGATTACCTTTGCAGGTTACGTATTGCTGACCCAAATGGCCGCGGGCAAGTTGCACCCAATTCCTTTTAGTTTAGTTAATTTCGCCGCAATTTTTGTATTTTCCGCCCTGAGTTTGTGGGTGCCGCTGTCGGACAATTTTGCTCCTAAAATCGACCAAAATGTTTGGCCTGGTTTGATTGTGGGAGGCGTTGTTTTAGGGGTGCTGACGCTGTTTAGCTATCTTTTGAATAATTTTGCCATCCGCTTTGCGGGGGCCGCCTTAGCGTCAGTAATTGGCACTTTGGGGCCGGCAATGACCGCACTCTTCGGGTTTCTAATTATCAATGAGAAGTTGCAGCCTGTGGCAATTCTCGGCATGGCTGTGGTGACGTTGAGCGTGGCTGCTATGAGTGTGGAACGCATAATGGCTCCTCAGAAGAAGGCTAGTTAAGGCTTCAATTTGGGCGCTCGTCCATTCCCAAACCCGGTTTCTTCAAGAAACCGGGTTTCTGCATGGCGAGACAAGATCGATAGGCTTATTGCATAAATCTTTGATTAATAGGGAAACCGTAGAGGCATTTCAAGATAGGAGAAGGAATGCCTACAATTGGAGTCTAAACAACAGAAAGAACCACTCGAAAACCCACAATACTAGCCTTGCAATCCGGCTGATATCTGAGGCGACACGCGCTGCGACAATTCGGAGGATGATCGTTCCAAGAACCCCCCCGCAACAACCTCAGCGATGAGTCCCCGTCAGACTCCCAAACGCTACCATCAGCAGGCGCACCGTTATAATTATTGTGCCAAGAATCCGCGCACCATTCCCAAACATTTCCGTGGAAATCGTACAATCCGAAAGCATTAGGTTTAAAACTGCCAACATCTGTCGTTTGAAAGCGATAAATTCCCTTCGGCGCTTCAGCGTAATTAGAACTTCCGTTGTAATTTGCTAAGTCGCTGGTAATCGTTTCCCCAAAGTGAAACGGTGTCATAGTTTCTCCCCGGCAAGCATATTCCCATTGGGCTTCGCTAGGCAAGCAATAATTATGACCAGTTTTGCGAGAAAGTCGATCGCAAAACTCCACAGCCTCGTACCAAGATACATTTTCTACAGGTCGATTTGCACCTTTAAAACGGGCAGCATCGGGATTGAGAAATATTTTAATTTCCGGCAGCGCTGCAACTTCTGTCCACTGGGCCTGAGTGACTGGAAATTTGCCAATATAGAAAGATGCTAAAGTGACTGGATGCTGGGGTTTTTCGTCGCTGTCACCCCGATTTTTTGGGGAACCCATGAGGAAAGTACCGCCAGGAACAGATACCATTTCCAGCACTGTACTGCTACCAAGATGTTCTTCAAAAAAACGCGCTTTGCCAATGTTAACATTAGTTGGCTTTCCGCGCTTGTCTACTGTCACCACCTGAAATTCAAAAGTGCTTTTGACCGCGGCAATTCTCTGCAATGCCTTGTTATGAGGCGGATTGGTGCGGAATTTTCCTCTGCTATTGACAGAGATATTGCTGTTGATTTGCCCGCTTTGATTGAGCGGGGTATTGATGGCAAGTTGTCCTCCCTTTGTCCGAAAAGAATTTAGAGCAAGTTGTCCTCCATTGGCACAATGGGGTTGGGGAGGTAAAGAATAGAGATTTAAAGCTTTGATTACTTCATCAGCAGATTGATATCTATTTTTGAGATAATCTTGAATTAATTTGTCTAAAACATTTGCCAACTCGCTGCTGACTTTTGTGCCGGCTGGCAACCGTTCTCTCCAAATCCAGCCGCCGTTGATCGGGTCATAAAGGTCATCGGAACCGTCAATTTTTGGCAAGCATTGAGTTAGCAGTCTCAGGCAAGTTATTCCCAAACTGTACAAATCGCTTCCGGGGAAAACTTGACCGCGCATTTGTTCTATCGGCGAATATCCGGGCGTTCCTACCGTCGTGCCTACTTTGCTCATCAGGGAGCCCGTCACTTGTTTGGAAATGCCGAAATCTATCAAAACTAACTCTCCCCGCCCTCCCCTTCGGAAAGCTGAATTCCGAAAATTTCCCGCCTTTGGCAGGGAGGAGTTAACAGAGGTGCGGCGCCGCATGATATTCTCAAGTTTGATGTCTCGGTGAATGACCTGGCGATCGTGCACAAATTTCAAAATCGGCAAAATATCTGCCAGTAACTGCCAAATTTTTTCTTCGCTAAAAACACCCTGCTGAGTTAATTCTGCTAGTAAAGTTTGTCCCTCAATCAACTCTTGTACTAAATAAAGTCGCTTGTCTTGTTCAAAATAAGCAATTAATCGAGGAATTTGGGGATGTTCGCCGAGTTCGTAAAGTCGTTTCGCTTCTTCTTTAAACAATTGTGCGGCTTTTTCAAGTGCTGAGGTTCCTTGAAATTGGGGTACAAACTGCTTAATTACGCAGGGATCGTCAATGCGATCCGTATCTACCGCTTCATAAGTTCTGCCAAATCCCCCTTCGCCCAAAAGTCGAATCACGCGGTAGCGGTTTCTAAAGAGAGGCGTGAGGCCTTGCGATCCGCAACTTTGACAAAATTTAGAGTTGTCGGGATTGAAAGGATGAGAACACGTGGGATTAGAACAGTAGAACATATCTGGGAAGAAATGATCCGGTTAAGGTTATGATATATCTTTTTGGCGCCCTTATGGAATACTAACAATTAATAATTGGTTATTGACAATTGACGGTAGGGAGGGCATTACCCGCCGCTTCTGTCGCCCCAAAGGAGAAAGTAGAAGGCAGAATTTAAAACGTCAATTAATCCAAAGAAAGCGATTTGAGGGCCAAAAATGCCAGCGCGATCGACCGATTTTAGCAACCCGCTTAGGATCGTCAATTAAATAATTTCCCTTTTTTCTTGTGGGATGGGCGTCCCGCCCGTCCTTTCTGGGCAGGCGGGACGCCCATCCCACAACAGTCATGAAAAGTGGATTTTATTTAATTCTCATCCCTTACCGCCGATATTCGTCTGGGGATCTTGGTAATTGCTTTACAGGGGCCAGTATAGTACAACTTGGCGATCGCCCAACCAAAAAGCATCGCACTCAAAGGACTATCGGGCTAGAAACTAAGAAAGCAATTTCCATAAACCATTCAATTGCTTCATGGGGGCGTAAGAACTCTACAAGCTCGATCGCCCTTAAATGCGATCGGGGAATTTCAACCTAAAATGTCATATTTTTGCTGCTTTCACCAATTTTGGAGTTCCGCTAAATAACTTTATTTTTGAATATTTTGACCACTAAAATAAGTAATAAAAATAGACCACAGCATGATACTGACACTATTGTTTCGGTGATATTTGGTGATATAAATATGATAAATCCCTCATCTTTAATTAAGGCAGAGAAGCTGGAGACACAAAATGGCATGAGATATAACCTGAATGCCTGCCAATGATCTCTTTTGCCTTTACTAGAAGAAACACTTAGCATCAGACCCGTACCGATTACAGCACTTATACCAATAGAATTGAGCCATATCTTGACCGCAGGATCAAAATGAAAACAAACTACTATAATATACCAAATGAGATAGCACCAAAGAATAGCTTTATCTAATTTGATTTCGTAAAGATACTGAATCAACCCTTTCATGGCTCTAAAAATGCTTTGATTTTTTCAATTGTATTGATGAATACAACCCGGTGGATTGAATAATTAGGGATGGATAGCCAAAGAGCCTTCTAACGAGACAAAGCGGTTATTTTTAGCGACCAACCATGTCGCTCAAACATTTTGCCGAGTCCTTTGCCAGAAACATATTTCGCCTTAATCTTCATGATTAATCTATAATAGCTATCTGAACAGGATTTTAGCGCATCGCTTCAAAACTTGCTCCGGCGCGATCGCTCTACTGGTAATTTTAAAGTATTGGGTATTGCGATCGCGACCTAACGACTTGCTTTAGTGGTAGACCGCCCCGCAAGACCCCAAACATACACGCAGAAACAGGGCCGGCTTTCCGCTGCACGCTCATTGTTCGGCGACTGTTGATAACTTCTACCTCATTTGAGCGAAGTTAATTAATTGTGCCAAAGTAAATAAGTGCTGCGCGGATCGCGATGAACCACACCGCGAGCGTGGCAAATAGGTAGAGGTAGAACCGAAGTATGATGAGATTGAATGTGCAATGGACAGCACTATGCAATGTGCGAAACACAACGAAGACCCACGCGGCGTTCACATACACTGTATCTACCTGCTTTGTGATGAACAGATATAGGACAAGCGCATAGAAAAGTACCGGAATCTCGAAGAGGTTTTTTAAGTTATCCGATGGATTGGATACGCTGGGGGGCGAAATTTGTGCCAGTGCGCCCGGTACAGCAAGTTCATTCGGGGCGAGCTTTATACTGGTGATAAAACTGATACGGCGGATGTACATATACACCCAGACTATGAGTGTTAGAAACACTGTGGCAAAGAAGGGACTGAAAATTGCATCTTGCGTCATTTATACCTCTCAAATTTGATTGTTTTGATAGTTGCTGGACGATAAAGTGCGCGATATGTGATGTACAAGGCTTGAAGAAACATAGAGTAACGTAAATCCAATTAGAGGATGAAGTATCTCTAGGTGAAGAGGACTTTTGAGATGAATGCTGGCAAATTGTAGTCCAAGCAGCACTGGCAAACTGGCGGCGAGATGTCGTATTCTACGTGAGAATGGGGCGAGAAACGACCATCCCAGTAATACTAATGACAGCCCACTGTACCCTCGCACTAGCCAAACATGAATATTCCACCATGCAGGATTATGGAAGTAGGCAACTCCAACCGTTAATAACTGAGCAATCAAGCAGACATTAAAGATGATTGAAGTCACATAAAAGCTGATGAGTATCCCACGTGTGGGAGTGCGATCAGGCTCGGTTTCCAAACTTGTTGTCATGTCAAGTTGCTTTTGAGATTACAAGGGTAATATAATTCGAGTATTGCAATGCTTCTAGACCTCGATCGGGTACTCTTTTTGACAATCAAGCAATTTGGTTACAAGCGCCCGGATTCATCCGTGGGGTCAAATCTAAAATCTAAAATCTAAAATCTAAAATCTAAAATCGGTTGACACCATGACGATGAAAAGTCCCTTGCAGCTTTTATTTGAAGCGATCGACCAGGTGAAGGATGAACAAGAGCTGCGATCGCAAATCGTGCCCAAAATCGGTGAGTATTTTGCAGCTAAACGATCTGGAATCTTTTTCTTCGATCGACTTCCTTTAGCAGATAGCAATTTTCAGAAAACATTAAAAGTTGCGCTATCGATCGAACATAATCCTGTTGCACGTTATTTAGTGGAGCGCCATGCTCCTGTCCATGAAGCATTAGTGACATCATCACCCAAGGTTTGGACAATAATTTGTCCCCGCCCCGATCATTGGCACGTGATGGCGGGGCCGATTGTCAGTCGCGGTCAATTAATGGGTGTAGTGGGTTGTACGCGCGATCGGTCAATGCCCGCCTTTGATGCACAAAATCTAGCGGATTTGAGTGCCATCTGTTTGCATTTGTCTGTTTGGGCTGCAACAGTGCGCGAAGCTAAGCTATCCGGTAGGGCATCGCAACACCAACCTTTCAAGAGCTCACGCCTAACGCCTCGTGAATTGCAAATTGCCGAATTGGTTGCTTTGGGGCGAACCAACGCAGGAATCGGGAGGGAACTTTGGATTACTGAGAACTCAGTGAAGCAAGCTTTGAAGCGAATGTTCCGTAAGCTTGAGGTTTCGTCTCGTGCAGAAATGGTTGCACAGCTTTCACCGACAAAATATAATTTGCCAAGTGTAAAAAGCTCTCCATCCAACTTGATGCAGAACACCCACCAATAAACTTAACGCTAGAAACCCTGAGAGCTATCGCATTGAATTGAAGGGCGATCGCTCTACTGGTATTTTTAATATATTGAGTATTGCGATCGCTTATCGTCGCCACTCCTTCAGTCGATCAACGCTCGTTTACAAACATCAAGTCCTTGAGTTAAGCATTGTTCTCGCCACTGGCGAGATCTGGGTGCAAACATTTCTACCAAATGGTTTTTTGTCCATTCATAGTTCTGGTCTGACTTACCCCACCAGTAAGCGCGATTCTCCGCCCGCAATGCCTTCAATACTTTAATCGTTGAGTAAGTGCCAAATTCTGCAGTTAGTAAATCATAGCGACACTCTGGTAGAAGAGCTTGGCACCAAGTTTTTAATCCACCGCGAATTGGATATGACACACCTTCTGTATTGTTCGGTTCTATTGTTTCTGCTCCAAATCGTTGAGCTAGTCTTGAACAAGATTCTGATGTTGCAGATCCGTCAAACAAAAGCTTATAAGTTCCCCAGCGCCCTAAACCTGTGTGGAAATCAATATGCACTACCTCAGAAGCATTACCAATCCATTGGGGCAAATTGCTAGCTAGAATCTCTTGAGTTTTGGATGGAGCATGACCGCCAAAAAACAGCCCCTTTGGAAAATCGTATTGCCCTACAGGAAAAGTGTTTTTCAAACTCGTCATTCCATATCTCAAAATTAGCCAAAGAGCTTGAAAAATATAAGGTTCAAAGCGTGATGGCGACGACGTTGGATTTAGAAAGGAATTGAATTTAGGATAATGCTTTGGGCTGCCATCAAAAAATTCTTCAGATAATAAAAAGTTACGGTTTAAGTCTATGTTGTTTTCATTCCAACGTCGTCGCCATGCAAAACCATAAGGATTCAGAGCATGAATAAATATCACCTTAAAATCAGGTGACAACGATCTGAGAAGTTGGTGATTTTCTAACAAGGTAAGTTGAATTGCAGAGCCCAGAAAGCCTTCTACTCCATGCAAGCCACTAGAAATGACTACACATCGTCGTGGGTTGGAAGAACCACCGATAGCCACATCAATAGTTAATTCTTCACCAGTTGGACTAACCCGATCGATTGGATAGGCAGTGTGCTGATAACCGACAGATGAAGATGCTGCTCGAAATCGCTCTCGTGCCGTAATGTAGTTGGGTGAAAATGCTTCTGAATAGCTCATAAATCTTGATTGCCCACCAGTAAGCTTACAACTATGCTTCAACAAATAACTCAGAGCTTATAACTATTAATTATACTGTAGTTGCTGTCTAACACTTCGATCGCCCAAACCAATATCACACTACCCATAGGACAATAAGGCTAGAAACTCAGAGAGCGATCGCACCGAATTAAAGAGCGGTCGCCCCCAGGTAATTTTGAAGTATTGGGTTTTGCGATCGAGTGTGGGAGACTACCATTCATCAAATGAATGATTAAATATTATTTTGTAGTTTGGGGCAGCAATTGATTTAGTGCACCACACAAGTATCGCTTCACCGTGTCTTTACTTGCACCCACCCCACTGGGAAGGGTAAAGATCATCTCAACATTTAATAGATTGCCGTCCATTGAGGCAAATACATCAATTGGCAAAGCACGTTGAAATGCTGTGGCGGGATTTTCAGCTTTCATTACACCTAAGTTCATATCCGTGCTGAGAGTCTTGATTCCCTCGCGGGCCAAAATTGGTCGTAATTGGGAAAATGCTCTCTCTATCGATAACCCCTCAACCTGAACACGTGCAGAAAAGGCGGCACCATTCAAAAAGTCCCCCTTTTTTTGAAAGCTTTCCTCACAGGTTGTGGCAACAGCGGGGGTAGCTAAACATATGAGAGCTAGAGTCAAGACAAGTGATCGCATATTAGCTTACTTATAATAATGAAACAATCATCAAGATCGTGATGCACCATTATAGGATAATTTGGCAAGTAATGCAAATGCCTTCGATGGTTTTTAGTATGAGTTGCAGTCCGGTTAGTATTCGCTGTTATTCTAGCAACTAGAAGAATTAAGGGTAAAGACTAAAAGGGCGATCGTACTGAATAGAAAATCGATTTAATCTGTGGTGACATTTAAATTGTCTCTCAAAATAATTAAAGTCTTGTGGGGATTAGGGTCTGGGCATCCCTCCCGCCCTGAATATACAATTTAAATGCGTGACAGCTTAAGGCTGGATGCTCATTTCTCAACAACATTTCGCTCACTTAATGTAGGTTTGTTTGTAGCTCATCTAAAGTTATCCGGGAGAATTGGCTCTCTCAAAAATCGGTAATATAGGCTACAGATAAACCAGTCTCATGCTCTTCCGATCGACCGGACTGAAGGTTCTGATTAAGTTAAACTTAAACAGCTTGACTTCCAAGCAAAATCGAATCAAACTAAGTTTAGCATCTATCAACCACTCTACGTAAAATCATTTAGATAGACGCTCCATGACACCAGCTAGAGATCCAGCAATATTAGTATATCCAATACGGCTCTCCAAAAGTCTAGCATTTGGATATTTCGCAATCACATAATCCGCAGCGTGTAAACCATTTTCATCAACTTTATAGTCGCCTGTTTTTTTATCAATGATGACCATCTTGCCAACATTTTCTTCTAAGTCAATTTAGGGGTGGAGGCTGCTTTCATACAAATGTTTCGCACGACGCGGGACTTCTGCACGACTCACAAGGATTATATACATACATTCCATTTTTGGTAATTTTTGATACTGGTACGGAAGTAACCTGTATTACGAGAATTCACCATGTTTCTGGAGCGAGTTGTTAGGTTTTATCTGCGTGATACATAGTCAGTGGCGCTGCAAGTTTGGCAGCAGCGTCGGGAGAACGAGTATTTGCTGGTTCCGATCTGGGATCGCCTTTAACTTATTTCATAATTGCATCTTGCTCGCTTACAGACTAGGTGTTCAACTTAGCGATGATCGGACGCTCAAGTAACTAAGTTCTGGCTAGCACACTCTTACAATAGACCTATTAAAAAAGTACGCAAGGCGATCGCGAGCTGTACACTGTTAAAATCAACGATCGCACCCGGTCGAATTGCTGCAAATATGTTGTAGTACGATATATAATCCTAAGTTAGAATAATTCAGGCTCAGACACATAATCAGCTACTGGGATGTAAAAAACCTAAAGTCTCAAAAAACTTGAAGCCTCTGTGCCGAGTACGTCCAGAGAACTTTAAACAAATGCTTTAGGTAGTGCGATCGCATAATGTATCTGGATGTGCTTGTCCAAGCCCCAATTCTTGCTTCTCCAACTCCAGCAGAGGTATTATAATTATAATTAAACATTAGATCGTGATGCACATTAGTATTTAATGAGCGGAGAAAATATTGGCATTTGCTAACAAGCTCATTCCCTGCTCGTTTGAATTTTCCCAACAGACCCTCCAACATCGCTGTCTCATATTCCCATCCATCAATTCCACATCCGAATAATCGAACTAATCGAAAAAACGAATATGAAAACCACGCTGCCCGGTTACAAACTCTTATCGTTGCCCCTTCATGAAGGGGTCAATACAGTTATTTATCGCGGCGTTAGGGAGTCCGAGCTAACTCCGGTTATAGTAAAAACCCTTAAAGCCGAGTATCCCACAATAGAAGAAATCGCGCGGTTGAGGCATGAATATAAAATCCTCGCAACTCTGGACATGGCAGGGATTGTCAAAGCTCACTCTTTGGAAAAGCATAATAACGGTCTGGCGCTAATATTAGAAGATTTTGGGGGAAAATCTCTGAAAAACCTAATGGTAGCTAAACACCTTGAAATAAGCGAATTTCTAAGTCTGGCAATTCATTTAGCCGAGACCCTAGCTCAACTGCATGAAAATAAGATTATCCATAAAGATATTAAACCCCAGAATATCATTATCAACTCCAAAACAGATAAAATTAAAATCATAGATTTTAGCATTTCCACTTACCTAGAGCGAGAAAACCAGATCCTCAGCAATCCCAACTTGCTAGAAGGCACCCTTGCCTATATGTCCCCAGAGCAAACCGGGCGGATGAATCGCTCAATTGACTACCGCACCGACTTTTACTCATTAGGTGTCACTTTTTATGAAATTCTGACTGGAAAGCTGCCGCATCAAGCCAGCGACCCCCTGGAATTAATTCACTGCCATATCGCTAAAAGACCAGTGCCACCCCATGAGCATATCGCTGAGATTCCCCAAGCGATTTCTGACATCGTAATGAAATTATTAGCCAAAACCGCTGAAGACAGATACCAAAGCGCCCTGGGGCTAAAAGCTGACCTAGAAATGTGCCGTCATCAACTGCAAACCCATGGGAAAATTGGCAAATTCTCAATCGGTAAGAGGGATAAATTTGGGCAATTTCTTATCCCGCAAAAACTCTATGGCCGCGAGCAAGAAGTAGCCACTTTGATGGAAGCCTTTGAGCGAGTCTCCGGCGGAAACAGCGAAATGATGCTAGTGAGCGGCTACTCAGGAATTGGCAAATCTTCCTTAGTGAATGAAGTTCAAAAACCCATTCTCCGGCAGCGCGGCTATTTTATATCTGGTAAATTTGACCAATTAAAGCGAAATATTCCTTATGCTTCTTTGATTCAAGCTTTCGCCGGCTTGATGCGGCATCTGTTAACAGAAAGTTCGGAAAAACTAGCGATTTGGAAACAGCAACTTTTAGAAGCTTTAGGCTCAAATGGCCAAGTCATAGTAGATGTCATTCCCGAAGTCGAACTGATTGTCGGGCCTCAAGGAGCGGTTCCGCAATTGGGGTCATCTGAATCCGAGAATCGCTTTAATCGCGTGTTTAAAGAATTCATTCATATATTTACTAAACCCTCACACCCGCTCGTCGTCTTTTTGGATGACTTACAGTGGGCAGATTCGGCATCGCTCAAGTTGATTCATCTGCTTATTTGTGACCCGGACAGCCAATATTTACTGCTGATGGGAGCCTATCGAGATAACGAAGTAAGTCCGACGCATCCGTTGATGCTGACGTTGGATGAGATTCAAAAAAATGGGGCGGTTGTAAATAATATCACTCTCCATCCTTTGGATATTGGCAACGTCAGCTTGCTGGTAGCCGATACCCTGAATGAGTCTTCTGTTCCTAGAAACCGGGTTTCTGAATTGGCCGAGCTACTTTTCAATAAAACCCAGGGCAATCCTTTCTTCTTGACTCAGATGTTCGCTACTCTGCATCAAGAAAAGCTATTGACCTTTGATTTCAGTGCTGGGTGCTGGCATTGGTCATTGAACCAAATTCAAGCGGTAGGCATCACGGATTATAATGTCGTCGAACTGATTGCCCGAAATATTCAAAAACTACCGGAGGAGACACAGGATGTCTTAAAATTAGCAGCCTGTATAGGAGACAAATTTAATTTAGACGTTCTGGCTATTGTCAAGGAAAAATCTCAGTCGGAAACGGCAACTGATTTGTGGGAAGCACTTCAGGCTGGCTTGGTTTTGCCCCTGAGCGAAGCCTACAAAATCCCTCTCGTTTTTACCTCCGATGAAATGAGCAGGGAAGTAAAGGAGAGAATAGCTTTAGATTCTCCTCTGCTATCATCCTCACCTGCCCCTTGGCCTTACAGCCATAACGCGCCTATCGCTTACAAATTTCTCCATGACCGCGTGCAGCAAGCGGCGTATTCTCTTATTCCGGAATCTCAGAAACAACAAACCCACTTTAAAATTGGTGAACTGCTACTAGAGCATACTCCAGCAGAGGAGATTGAAGAAAATATCTTTGAGATTGTCAATCAGTTAAATGTTGGGGCTGACTTCATCACCAATCAGGCAAAAAAAGATCGTCTAGCCCGATTAAATTTGATAGCAGGCAAAAAAGCTAAGGCAGCAACAGCTTATGAAACTTCCGCCAGACAACTACGGGTCGGGCTAAAACTCCTCAGAGAAGATAGCTGGGAAACTCAGTATGACCTGACGTTTTCTCTGTATGCAGAAGCGGCGGCGGTGGAATTTCTAAATATTAACTTCGAGCAAGCAAAAATGCTGTCTGAGGAGGCTCTCAAGCACGCGAAAACTCTGCTCGAAAAAGTCAAAGTTTATGAAATCCAAATGCAGTTTTATTCCTTGCAAAACCAGATGCAAGTCGCGTTAGATATCGGGCTGCAAGTTCTGGGTATGCTGGGTGTCTCCCTTTGTCCAGAGCCTCCACAAGAGATGAATACTGAGGCATTAGCTCATCTGCCAGAAATGACGGATCTCAATAAGCGGGTTGCTATGGGGATATTATGGAAATCCGCCCCTCTTGCTCATCATGTGACTCCTGCCTTATTTCCCGAATTCCCATTTACAATGATTCATCTTTGTATTCAATATGGTAATTCACCCCAAGCTGCTTCCGGCTATGGGATTTATGGCTTATTTTTGTGCGGGCCTCTGGGTGAAATTGAGGTAGGATATCGATTTGGACAGCTAGCTTTAAATTTGTTGGCTCGATTTGATGCCAAGGAAATCAAATCTCACGTCTATGTAGTTTTTAATGCTCATATTAGACACTGGAAAGAGCATGGGAAAGAAACCTTAGCACCATTGCTTGAGGGCATTAAAAGCGGTTTGGAAACAGGAGATTTAGAATATGTTGGTTATAATTCTATCTACTATTGCGATCATATACTTTTTACAGGCCAACCGCTGGAGTTTGTGGCTCAGAAGCAGGCGCAATACCTTAATTTACTTCTCAATCTTAAACAAGATTCCCATATTCGTTATTTAAAAACATGGAGAGTAATGGTATTACAATTACTCGCCGCCCCTGAAGAAGAATATATGATAAAAGGCGAAGTTTTGAATGAAGAAGAAATCCTGCAACAGTCAATTGCCGACAATAAACATATGTTTATTTTTGTTGCTCACCTGACAAAATTAATTCGATTTTACTTGTTGAAAGATTACGCTCAGTCAGTGAAAAGCGCCCGCGAATCAGAAAAATACAAAGAAGGTGTACCTGGGCTGATGAGTAGTGTCGAACACAATTTCTATTATTCTATGGCTCTGCTAGCTCAATATTCAGAAGTTCCCAGCAGCGAACAAGAAGAATTTTTGAAGCAAGTGGCGAAAAATCAGGAAAAAATGCAGGAATGGGCTGTACATGGGCCGATGAATTATCAACACAAGTACGAGTTAGTGGAGGCAGAAAAAGCACGAGTCTTAGGAAAAATTGGCAAAGCGATGGAGTATTATGACGCTAGCATTCAAGGAGCCAGAGAACAGGGATACATTCAGGAAGAAGCCCTAGCTAATGAACGCGCTGCCGAGTTTTATTTCTCTCGCGGCCGGGAGAAGATAGCGGAGATTTATTTGACGGATGCTTACTATGGCTATGTTCGCTGGGGAGCGAAGGCAAAAGTGCAGGATTTATTAGAAGAATATCCTGAATTTTTCTCGCGAATACTGACTAAAGAAGCCCCCAGCTTCGACGTATCGCGGACGACCAGCTCGACGACTACGGGGAGTTTTGCAGCACTGGATTTCACCTCTGTGATGAAATCTTCTCAAGCTATTTCTGGCGAAATTGTTCTGGAAAGTCTGCTTTCTAAGTTATTGAAAATTGCGATGGAGAATGCTGGGGCTGAAAAAAGCTACTTAATTTTAGAAAAAGATGGTCAACTGGTGGTAGAAGGCACGGCAAGCATAGATAATGATGAGGTCCTAGTGCTGCAATCCACCCCGATAGAAACTACTCAGAAATTGCCATTTTCTATTCTCAATTATGTGGCTAGAACTCAGCAAAATGTGGTCTTAAATGATGCCAGTCGGGAGGGACTTTTTACCATGGATAGCTATATCGTCAATGCCCAACCGAAGTCGATTTTATGTATGCCAGTCGTTTATAAAGGAAAGCTCATTGGTCTGCTTTACTTGGAAAATAATCTGACAAGGAGTGCGTTTACTCCCGATCGCCTGGAAGTTTTAACCGTGCTCTGTTCTCAAGCGGCGATTTCCCTGGAAAATGCCCGACTCTATGCCAATTTGTCTGAGGCGACTGACAACCTGAAACAAGCCAATGAGCAATTAGAAGATTACAGCCGGACTTTAGAACATAAAGTGGAAGAGAGGACGCAGGAATTAAAGGAAAAAAATCTGCTACTGAGCCAGGAAATTCGCGATCGCGTGCAGATAGAGCAAGCTCTGCGAATATCAGAAGCGCAATTAAAAAAACAAGCCGAACAATTAGAGCTTTCTTTCCAAGAACTCAAGCGCACCCAGACCCAGTTAATTCAGACGGAGAAAATGTCCTCCCTCGGACAGATGGTGGCCGGGGTGGCCCACGAAATTAATAACCCGATTAACTTCATATATGGCAACCTGAGTCACGTTAGGACATACAGTGAAGACATACTAGGACTGGTGAAACTCTATCAAGAACAATACCCCTATCCTACAGCAGCGATTGTTGAGGATATTGAGGCAATCGAATTAGATTTCTTGATGGAAGACTTACCCAAAGTGCTGGATTCGATGAAGGTGGGGGCAGACCGAATTCGCGAAATAGTCCTCTCCCTGCGAAACTTCTCGCGACTGGATGAAGCGGAAATGAAAGAGGTCGATATCCATGAGGGCATCGATAACAGCCTACTGATTTTGCAGCACCGACTGCAAGCTAAATTAGACCAGCCTGCTATTCAAATAATTAAAGAGTACGGCCCGCTGCCGCTGGTGGAGTGCTATGCCGGCCAACTGAACCAGGTGTTTGTAAATTTACTGGCGAATGCGATTGACACTCTCAATGACCAAAGGGGGCCGCGCACGATCGCAATTCGCACCTCAGTGGGGTATGGGGAAGAAGAAAAATCCCCGATTTCCCATCCCCCCCTTGCCGAAAGCTCTACAATTTCTTCGGTTGAGGTGAATTCCCACAACCTCGCCCCGACCCGGAAAAGTCCCCAATTTGTTGTGATTCGCATTTGCGACAATGGCCCCGGTATGACAGAGGAAGTGAATCGGCGGTTGTTCGACCCGTTCTTCACTACGAAACCCGTAGGGAAGGGCACGGGTCTGGGGCTGTCAATCAGCTACCAGATTGTGGTAGAAAAACACAGCGGACAGTTGAAGTGTGTTTCTCGTCCCGGTGAGGGGGCAGAGTTCATCATTCAGATTCCTATTCGACAGGCTTATCAAAAATTGGCTTTGCAAAGCCAAACCTGATGAGTTGTTGTTATTGGTATTTCCATTCGTCTCTCTACAGGACTAAGTTGGAGGTATAGAATGCGATCGCTTGCATTAGATTTCAACCGGGGAATCTAGCACTCACACTTCACCGTCCAAGGATTGGTCGTACCCGCAATCTCTCTTCAGTTCCAATTAGAATCTCCAACGATTAGCCTTTATTTGATTACAACCTGTAGCTTATAAGGACTTACGCTTCAGGGGGTAAGATTGTGAGTCCATATTTGGGTGCAGTCGCTAGCAGTTTATCGATCGCGGCTCGATCGGGCACAGGTGGATTGAGCGGATCGGCTACAGGTCTCCCAACTTCAGCAAAAAACATCTCCAAACCAGCAGGTGTTATCCAACACAACATTCGCGCTCGCGCCGTTCCAGTATTTTTTAAACTGTGTTTTTGTCCCCTGGGAGAATGTAAGAACGTACCGGGTGTTGCCAAAATAGTTTGGTCATCTAAGCGAAACTCGACTTCACCCTCAAGAACGTAAAACGCTTCATCTTCACGGCTATGAATATGGGGAGGCGTACCGACATCAGGATTACATAAAATCTCAATCAGCGCATATTGCCCCTGAGTGTTCTGCCCCAATGCCTTGAACGTGACAGCATCACCGGCAACTGTCAAAACATCGCCTTCGTGAGGCATCATGACTATTCCTTGTTGGTTTAGAGTCATCTGAGCTCCTCGTTTCTGCTATACGAGCGGTGTACAAGTAGAGTTTTCGATTTGAATTTAGTGGAATTACCGCCTAGCTTTGGGGCTATTTGAATTACCACTTCACTCATAAGAACGGGCGATCGCATTAAGTTGAAGTATACAATGCGCGAGCTTTCATCAACACATCTGCACTTAGAGTTTCTTGAAGTATCTGGCGACTGGAAATAGCTCGAAGCCCACCTTTTCATAGGTGTAACGGGCTCTTTCATGGCCAGGATCGCCCCCTGTCTCAACCATAGCAATAGACATCCCCGCATCTTTCATCCAACCGAGAGCGAATTCTATCAAAGCACTACCAATGCCGCGGCCTTGAAAGTCTGGATCGACAGCAACCATGTAGATTTCACCCATGCTGTCCTCTGAGTGTAGTTTCACGGCTACAAAGCCCACAGTAGAAGCGGCATCGATCGCAACCCATACATTTGTGTCTTCCGCAGCACAGACATCCTCCACAGCTTTTTGCTGGCTCACACGCCAATGATTCGGATAGAATGCCTGGTACACATCAGCGTTCATCGCCTTCTGAATCGAATCAAAGACCGGAGTCCAGGCCCGAAGCGAAAGACGAATAACAGCATCAAGGTGGCAAGGGTTGTAGGGTTCAATTTGCATTCCCACATGAACTCCAGTTAACTCTGAAAGCTGGCGTTGCTTAATAGAGGTATGAATTCAAGATTTCCCAATAGCTATAAGCCCGCTTGAGGGTGAGTTTTGTAACTTCAAGCGAAAAGTTGATTCATACGCCAGAATCAGCAAAGCCCAAAGTTCGATCGTAGCTTAGTCGGCTGCAAGTGCTGTGTGCGCTCAATAGTGGTGCTAAAAATGTCAATAAATCTAACTATCTGGACGCTTATAATTCATCACCAAATCCAACCGGGATAAAGAACTTGTCGCTGATTCCCGCACATAAGAATCCACCGATTCATCATTCGCAAATGTGGTCAGAACTTCTACACAACGTCGATCGCCCACAGAAGCAAGAGCATTCACGATCGCCACTTGTACCGCCACATTATCCGTTGTATTCAGCGACTCCACCAAAATCTCAAAAGCAGAGGAACCCATCTGCCCCAAGGCCATCACAGAAGCAATATTAACCACAGGATTCGGATCGTCGATCGCCTTTTTTAATCCCTGCAAGCCCGCTTCAGGAAACGGCAAATCTGGATAATTAATCGCAATTTGTGCCAATACCTTCGCCGCACTCCCTCGCACAGTCACATTATCACTGTTTAACAATGCCTCAACCACCGATGGTACGGCATCTTCACCAATCACGCCCAAG
Source organism: Microcoleus sp. Pol14D4 (assembly GCF_036701245.1). Classification (NCBI taxonomy): domain Bacteria; kingdom Bacillati; phylum Cyanobacteriota; class Cyanophyceae; order Oscillatoriales; family Microcoleaceae; genus Microcoleus; species Microcoleus sp. Pol14D4. The sequence continues at coordinate 42,798 of NZ_JAUBQM010000004.1, read as the reverse complement.
GCTTTTACCGCCGCCCGACGATAGGTGACATCTTCTTCATCTAAAATGCCCACCAGTCGAGAAATTGTATTTTCATCGCGGGAATCGGCAATTTCAAACATTGCCCGATCGCGCAGATGAGGATTCGGGTGTTTTAGTTGTTCAAACAAAGCATCTGTTGTCATGGTTTTGGTGGTTTTAGGTGTTGTAATTTAAGCTTAATTAAGATATTACATTTCTCAGGTAGGGACACGGCAGTGCCGTGTCCCTACAGATACCGGACACGCCACTGCCGTGTCCCTACAGCTATAATTCGGATGTTACAGAAGTATGAGCATCTACTTTAGCTCGAACTAACCAATCTTGGTCGGCAGCAGCAATTTCATAACCGCTGACATCACCAAGTTTTTCTAGTGCCATTAATGCAGCATACTTCAAATCCCAGATTTTAGTTTCCAGACAGGCTTTCAATTCTGGAATAGCACGCTGTTCTCCCAGTTCCCCCAGGGCGATCGCCGCCGCTGCACGGGATTTCTGAAACTGGGGTTGGGAGTGATGCAAAGCTTCCAATAACAAATCGTAGGCTGGAGAATGTTTTAACCAACCAAACAATTTGACCACATGAAAATGCGCTCCATAGTCATTATTTGCTTCTTCAGCAAAGGTCGCAAACAGGGCGGCTGGTGCATCCTCTGAGTAATTTTCAAGTATCGTTTTAGCTGCTAAATAGCAACGTCCAAAATCTGTTTCGTATAATTGGCGAATCAAAAACGGTAAGTCTGGTAATTTTTCGTAACTGTGCACTAAATCTAAATCCCCTGGATAGTCTCTTAAGGTTTGTTCCAAATGGGGTTTAATGGTAGCAAATGTCAGGGATTTGTCGGCAATTCCTGCTTCTGCTAACATCCTAATTCCTCTGAGCCTAAAGACTAAAGATACCGGACATCTAGCAATATTTGGAATTGCATGGTAGTAACGCGCATCTATCAAATCCTGAATAGATAATCTGCGCCCAAGGACATTTTTGTGTTGCAACATCGCGACAACTTTTCCCATTTCAGAAAAGTCTCTGGTTAAGCGACAAATTGCGGCGATCGCAGCACTAGCAGTCGGCGGGTCAGTATCATCGACAAACCTGCGAATTCTGGCTACGGCTGGCTGATAATCTAATTTAGTTAGGGTGTGGATAATTACCCGGTAGGTTTGTCCCGGTTTGTCCAGCAATTGAGCAACTTCTGCTAAAATATCCGGATCTTGAGTGCCAATTTCGCCGATCGCCCAAACTGCATTTTCCACCGTGTAGCAGTCATCATCGGCCAGACAGGTGCGAATCACCGGCAATGCTTGCACAGCTTGCAGTCTTCCTAATGTTTCCACCGATTTGCGGCGCACAATCCGGTTTTCGAGCACCGGATCGGTTTGTTGTACTGCTCGCATCAGTGCTGCGATAGATCGATCTGTTGAGAAATTGATCAAGTGGGAAGCAGCTATGTAGCGGGAATCCTCTTCGCCGATTTGGGCTTGGGGCGTATCTAAAAGTGCGATCGCCTGGTCTTCCGTTAAATTAAAAAAACTAAAAAAGCGTTTATCCATAAAATTAGCAGTCTGCAATAACTATAATATGATATGCCTATTAAAATACAATAACAAGCCTAGGAATTCTTTACCCTTACCTCACCAAAATTGGTAAAGCAATGAGCCAAGAGTTCCTAGACTTGTCGGGGTATCAACTACCCACTTGCGACATTACAAACCTGCCAATTAATTAGGACAGGGAGTTGATCGCGTAGTCGAGGAGAGCATTGTACTCGGTCAAAGCTTGAGCGGACATATCGCGAGGAGCGCAACCGCGATTGCGAGCAAAGCTTAATGCTTCAACGTAAGGAGCAGTCGGCAAGCCCAAAGCACGATAAACTTCGCGTTGACCAGCAATACCCCATTCGTCCAGAGGGCCTGTGCCGCCAACAACTAAGCAGTATTGGACCAAGCGCAGGTAGTGCTTGATGTCACGATGGCATTTTGCTTTGAAAGTATCGGTGGAGTTAGCTTGACCGGATTCGTTCAAGTAAGGATACTTTTTGATGCAAGCATCATAAGCTTCTTTAGCAACTGCGTCGAGGTTGTTGCCTAGTTTTTCTGCAGCTTCTAAACGAGCAGCAGAGCGTTGAATAGAACCTTGAACTGATTCTAAATCTGAGGTGCTAGGGAAGCGGCCTGCTGCATCAGCAGAGGCAATAGCTGTGGTGAGAACTGATTTCATTTCCTAAAACTCCTAAAGTGATTTTGATGACAGTGAGCGTAGTTTCAATTTTGCTGAGCCAATTGCGATTAGCAATGGACTAGCTCAGTGCAGAAATGATGCGATCGAAGTAGCTGGAAGCTTCAGCAACGAGGCTAGCACAACGATCTTCTACTACAGGACTGCCCATTTTGCGGAGCTTAGCACCAGCAAATTTTTCGCTAGGATTGTCTTGGATGTGAGCAGCGGCTTGAGCCTTCATGATTTGAACGGCACGCACGGTGGAGGTGGTGGGCACGCCCAAAGCTGCGTAGGTTTCTTTCAAACCATTCAAGCAACGGTCATCAAGAACAGAAGCATCACCAGCCAACAAAGCGTAGGTTACATAGCGCAAAATGATTTCTGCATCGCGCAAGCAAGCAGCCATGCGGCGGTTAGGATAGCAGTTACCACCAGCTTGAATCAAGCCTTGGTTTTCGCAGATCATACCGGCAACAGCATCAGAAACCATGCAGCTAGCATTGCTGGCGATCGCGTTTACAGCATCCAAGCGTCGGTTGCCGTTGGCAACGAAAGCTCTCAGGGCACTAATATCACCGACGGTGGAGGTGCTGGCATCGGCTGCAACTACAGCTCTTGAAAAAGCGTCAAGCATTGAGTTCTCCTTAACTTAGAAAAATTATTTCTGATCTCAGTTGGTCAACTTGGTGACGAACTTAATGGTTTTGAATATATCTCTGGGGTGTTGCCTCTGTCTCATTCCTGAGAAACAAAGTAACAATTTGTTACTTTTGTCGCTAAAAGCACTTTTTTTTCGTGGACAGGGGCGCAAAAAGTGGAGTTCTGAAGACAAGAATATTTTGGCTCTTGCCCCTGTACAATATTTTCCATGAACCATATTAAGCAGTTTGTTGAAAATTCTCTAGGACGGTGGCGATCCCAGCGCAGCGCCCATCATTTGACTTTCAGACACTTTGAAGCTGTGCAGTCAGTCATTGATATCGTTGCTATCTCACCGGGCGATCGGGCAGTAATGGAACTCTGTCAATTGTATAATGTTGACCCATCCAAAGCAGTAATGCCTTTTCAAATGAGTTGGGAGGGTGAGTCAGATTGGGATGAAAATTCTGAGGTTAAGGGGAGTTGTATTCTTGTACCAATCCCAGATCCAAATGTACCTAATCGAGGTAAGTTATTACGAGATCAAGGTTATGCTGAAACTATTGCCGCAGCAGGTGACTATCACATCACAGAGGATGGAACTTTTGTGCTTTTGACTAGCTACGAACACGCCGCAGCGGAAGAAAAAATCTGGTTTGCTAATCCTAATTTACGGTTTCGTGTTTCCCTAATTAAAACCAGTGGAGGAAGTGGGGTAGTAACGGCATCATTTTCCTCAGAGATTCGTTCGCTGTCAGGGAATTAGTGAATTGCTAATTGCTATTAATCAACTTTATTCTACCTTCTTCTTAGCATATGAATTCAGTTAAAAGCAATGATTTAATCACTTTAGCTCAGTGGATGGCTGGGGATTTTAGTAACTATCAACAATCCTTTGATAACCCACAACAATTTGCCCATATTCGGATATTTTTTCGTCCCTTACCCTTTGAATTTTTCAATGCCATTGGCTTTTACTCTGAACAGGTTTACGACCACGATCTGTGGACTCCCTATCGTCAGGGAGTTCATCGCTTAGTTGACCAGGGAGATCGGATTTATATTGAAAATTATAGCCTCCAAGACCCCATACAGTACGCCGGAGCAGCACGAGAATTAAGCATTCTCAAAACTATTAAACCAGATAGTCTGCAACGACGCTATCACTGTTCCATGATTTTTAAACGAGACGGCGAAATGTTTCGAGGCCGTGTGGAACCTGGAAACCTTTGTCTCATCGAAAAAAGAGGTTGTTCCACCTACCTAGTCAGTGATGTCGAGATTACAGAAACAACTTGGAGGAGCCTCGATCGAGGTCTGGACGTAAATACCCATCAACAGGTTTGGGGGTCTGCTTTTGGCTCTCTACAGTTTGAAAAGCGTCAAAGTTTTGCCACTGAGTTACCTCACATCTTATAACTTATCGGCTTAATAATTTCAAGTCACATTCGCCATATATTACAATGTTGTATTTTGTAATACAGAATAAATATTGCAATAAAAGACTCCGAACCCAGATTTCAACCTCTTTTTGTAGTACAAATAAGCTCCCCAACCGGATTTTATGTTAAGTTATGTAAAGTTTTTTAATATAACGTCTAAGTATGGTAGTTTCTCATGTAATACAATCGTGGAGAGTTTTTAAATGGTTTTTGGACCTGCATCTCGACTTGGAGTCAGTTTATTTGAAGAAACGCCTCGTTTAGAACTAATTCCAGGACGTTCACAAGAAGAAGTAGAAACCATTATTAATGCCGTTTATCGGCAAGTTTTGGGTAATGCTTACGTCATGGAAAGTGAACGAGCGACGATTCCTGAATCCCAATTCAAAAGTGGTGAATTCAGTGTGCGCGAATTTGTCCGCGCTCTGGCAAAATCAGACGCTTACCGCTCTCGCTTTTTTGATACTTGTCCTCGCTATCGGTTTATTGAACTCAATTTCAAACATCTTCTAGGTCGGGCTCCTGATGGCTTAGAAGAAATGAGGGCACATAGCACCATTCTAGATACTGAAGGCTTCGAGGCTGAAATTGATTCTTACCTCGACAGTGATGAATACCAAAATGCCTACGGGGAAAATATCGTTCCCTATTTCCGAGGCTACAAAACCCAGCCGGGACAAAATATGGTTGGGTTTACTCATATGTTTGCTCTCTTGCGCGGAGCTTCCAGTAGCGACCTCAAGGGCAGTCTTTCTGGAAAAACCCCTGTTCTGAATAAATTCGTGATTCAGCAAACCCCCCTACCCATAGTTCCCCCTTCAGGTGGTGCAGTTGGAGATGGTTGGGCATTCCAAGAGTCTGGTATCAATTCACGGACTCGTGCTGGATTAGGCGCCTCAACAGAAGGCAAAGTTTATCGCATTACTGTGACTGGATATCGTTCTTCAGCAACGACTGTGATGAACCGAGTTTCTAAATTTCGCTCTAGCAATCAAGCCTATCTCGTACCATTTGATAGGCTCTCGCAAGAATATCAACGCATCCACAAACAAGGCGGCGTAATTTCCAGCATCACTGCTGTCAACTAACAACCGCTCAAACTTCTGCCTTAACGACTTGGGGAATTATCTCCCTGAGCGTGTCTTTCGCAATCCCTAATTCTCTGTTTTGAAGCGTTATTTATTCTTAGGAGAAACTCCATGAGCGTCGTTTTAGATGCGCCAGTAGAACTTTGGCCTACCAGCAGCTCAGATGATAAACAGGCAATAATTCGCGCTGTTTACAAGCAAGTATTGGGCAATCCCCATGTCATGGAAAGTGAACGCCTGACTATTGCAGAATCCAAGTTGTGCGATGGCACGATAACGGTACGAGAATTTGTCCGCGCTGTGGCTAAATCTGACTTTTATCGCAGTCGGTATTTTGAATCCTGCGCTCCTTACCGCTTTGTCGAGCTAAACTTCAAACATTTGTTGGGTCGCGCTCCTTTAGCTCAAGAGGAACTTTCTGAGCATATTTGTCGGTGTACGCAAGAAGGCTACGAGGCAGAAATTGATTCTTATCTCGATAGTCCAGAATATCAGGAAAAATTTGGCGAGAATACAGTCCCTTATTATCAAGGGGCAAAAAGTCAAGTCGGACAAAAGCAAGTCGGCTACAATCGCACCCTTTCCCTGTATCAAGGTTATGCAGGAGTTGATAGTGCTTTTACCGCTTCTCGCTTAGTAGATTTTGTGGCTGGTAATAGCGGTAACAAGATTACTTTACCAACGACAGGCGGTCGGATCAGTGCTTACAAAGATGCTACCGAAAAGACATTTAAGATTTTAGTCAAGGGGTCTAAATTTGATAGTCCTCGCCGACTAAGTAACACTGAATATCTTGTATCCGGTGGGAATATGACTCCGCAAATTCAGCGCATTCATCGTGCAGGTGGCAAAATTGTCAGCATCACAGAAGTTGCTTGAGGCATAGAGTGATTAGCGGGTAGAGAAGTAGTAAAAAATTACTTCTCTATCCCTCTCTGAAACAAGCGCGATTTTTATCTTATCACCCTCCCAATTATGAAAGCGATAACGATAAAAACAGATAGTTTTTCTCTGCCTCTATAACAGATGTGTTCGCCTCTGTAAAGCTATTTCAGCCAACAGTAACTTTTTTTACACTCTCAATCAAACTTTAATTAACGTTAGGACAAAAAATGTTCAGTTTAACAGCCGCTTTCGTCAGTGACCCAGCAGAAATGCGCTCCAATGCAACGGAAGACGATTTACAAGTCGTTATTCGTGCTGCTTAGCGACAGGTGTTAGGAAATGCTGACCTGATGGAAAGTCAGCGTCTCACCAGTGCTGACTCATTGCTTCGCAATGGTGATATTACGGTGAGTGAATTTGTCAGACAAGAGGCAAAATCAGACCTGTATCAGTCTCTATTTTTTAACACAAATTCTACCTATCGGTTCATCGAGTTAAACTGCAAGCATTTACTTGTCGCGCTCCTTTAGATTTCCGATCGCGTCCAAATTTGTAACGGTCAAGGCTATCAAGTCGAAATCGATTCTTATATCGATAGTGACGAGTATACCCAGAACTTTGGCGAGAATATTGTGCCTTATCCTCGGAGCATTCGCAGCCAAACTGGTATCCAGAATTTCTGGTTTAATTGGATGCTTTCTTTGGTGGGAGGAGCAGCTACTAGCGATAGCAGTAATCAAGCTCAATTAATTGCTACGGTTGTGAGCAATCTGCTTCAGAAAATTCAAATTTATAGCGTTGGTACCAGTGGAGCCTCTCGCACAAATCGTAAACTTTTTCGGATTAATGCTGCTAAGTCTGCTGGTGCTAAGGTCAGAGCGAGCAAGATTCAGTTATGAAGTCAGCTATGCTCAAATGTCTAAGCAAATTAAAAATATTCATAAAATGGGAGGCAAAATTATCAGTATTACTGAAGTTGGCTAAATCGGCCTAGACTTCACCTTTGTATTCGTTTCAGTTTGGTATCTCCTGCTTGCTCAACAGCGAGTTTATTATTCGCTCTTTTTCTTCTATATAACACTTGAAATAAAAATAAATCACTCAGTTTTCAAGCTGAGGATCTGAAAGATGCTACCCCCAATAGCTTGTAAAAAAATTCAGGCTTGGATCAGAAGTCGTCACCTAATTTTTTCCGGTCAATTGCTAGTTTTTGAAACTTTAGACTATCCAGCAGTTGAGCGATTTGAGGAATGTGTTAACAGTCTAGGAGGGTGCTTAATTTCTGTTGAACCAGCCAAACGACTTTGGATGGGAAACCATCGACAAGTGATTCTCTATCAGGCTAAAGCCAGTTTGCATACACCTCATCATGAACTGCGACAATATTGGTTCAAGTACGGCTGTTTTCAAACTCGATTCGATCAAAGAGCTTAGCTATAACAACCGCCAAGGTTATTAATTATTAAAATATCATTGGTTATTTGCATAATTATGAACTTTTTGGTTAAAATAGAGAAAAATTATACTTTGTTGTGGTTATGGATATTCATGAAATCGAAACGTCTCTGAACAATCCTGATTTTCAGTATCGACTCAAGGCAGTTGCGGCTCTCAAGGATTATCAAGCAGAGATTGCCGTTCCCTTGCTTAAGGGCAAACTCGATGACCCGGAATTCTTAGTACGTTCCTTTGTTAGCCGGGCGTTTGGGACGCAACAAACCGCTGAATCCTTCGCCGCATTGCTCCAAATCATGAAATTTGATAACACGCCGAATGTGCGAGCTGAGGCTGCTAATTCTCTGTCGCTGTTTGGTCGATGTGCTGCATCTCATTTAGTCTCGACTTTTTTTCAGGATGACCACTGGTTGGTTCGTCGTAGTATTCTGGCGGTTTTGGTTGATATGGAGTGCGAAAACGAACTCTTTGAGGTCTGTATGGAAGCTTTAGCTGGCGAAGATATGACCACCCAGGAAGCGGCTGTGGATGCACTTGGTACATTAGCCGGAACTAATCAGGAACAGGCTGCACTTTCTCAGTTATTAATGCTGGCTAATTCTGAGTATGAACGTATGCGTCAGCACGTCGCATCTGCTTTACAGCATTTTGATGCTCCGCAGGCTAAGGAAATTTTAGGTCAACTTCGTCAAGACTCAAATCATCGAGTTGTGGCTACTGCTTTAGAAAATCTGCTTTAGACAATAAATAGTAAGGAATCTGATACTGTGAGAGTTGATTAAGCTGGACTAAAAGTTTTTAACTCACTGATTAAATGGTCAAAAGAGAGACTCAATAAATCCCGGTCTTCAGAATTAAATTGCTGCAAGCTAACTTCTTTCAACTCTTCTAGTCCACAGAGCATCGCCGAAACAGGAACCCGCAATTCTTGATAGAGTAGCTCCATGTTTTTGAGCCCTTCTTGGCTAGTAAATTGAGGACTGTCACCTGCAATTCCATAGGTGATACAGCGTAGGAACTGCCAAAAATCTCGCCAACAGGCTTCAGCACGTTCGGGAGGATAAAGGTCATTACCAGGCTCAGTTATATCGGGAAAGTCCGCTAATACCTTTTTTCTGGCATCAGCAACAATATTAGGAGCTTGCTCTCGCAATAATCTGGCTTTTTCTAGCATTAAAGAGAGAGGAGGATGAAGATTTTTAATAAGTTCTAACTCTTCATCTGTGAGATATCGACTTTGATTGTCAGCATTTTGAAAAATTGCAATTACTTCATCTGAGTATAAGTTTTTCCAAGTAGCAAAACTGACAATTCTTGCTTGGGGAATTAATTGCTTGGCTCTTTCACTTAATTGCATATTTATTAAATTACACTAACTTAATTTACTAGGATAGACTAAAATTATGAGCGAGTTGGTTAAGATTTATTACAAAGCTAGCCGTTTAATGATGGCTGGTACGCGGTTTTTGTGGGAAATCCTGAGTACACAGCAGATTTGTGTAACGAAATATTACTTTGTTTGTCAAATACAGAGACAAGATTTAAGGTAATCCGTATGATCTTGTTTTGAGGGAAAGATTGAAGGAGCTAAATTTTAATCTATGTTTAAGCCGTTTCAGGAATTCTTAGAAAAAGAACTGTTTGGACGTTTTGCTCTAGAGAGTCGTCCTATTCCCTCTGGGTTGGAATCGGTGGTGAGTGAAAGAGGAAAAAATCCCGCCACGATTCAAAGTTGGTGCTATCAATGTCCCGAATTGCGAAAGATTCGTTACACATACATTGATGCTGGAGAAACGGCACAAATTTTCAATAGTGTCATTTATCCGAATTATAATTACGACCTGCCTTTGCTAGGAATTGATTTTTTAGCCTTTGGACAGAAGAAAATTTTGGTTGTCTTAGATTTTCAACCTTTATTCCGCGATCGAGCCTATACAGACAAATATATCGGGCCCATGAGCGCACTTAAGGAGAAATACAAAGATTTAACGCAAGACTTAGAAATGAAGTTTTACGATGCGAACCAGTATTTTTCTAAGAACTTGCTATTTGCTAAAACAGATGCTGAAACGGTTGTAACTCGTTTGTTTCCAGCCTATCAAGAATATGTCCAGTTGTATTGGCAAATGCTAGAGCAAGCCTCCCCGCTTAACAGTCCAGAAGAGATGCAGCGAATTGTGAAGGCACAGAAAGATTACGATCAGTATAGTGCGGAACGCGATCCAGCATCAGGGCTATTCGGCAGCTATTTTGGGCATGAATGGTCAGAGCGATTTCTGTACGAATTTTTGTTTGAAGATGCTGTTCCCTTAGCAGTTCCAGCGGGAGTAAGATAAGTTAAACATGACTCTTTATCAGCCTTTTTTAGATTACGCTCTCCCAGTTCTAAAAGCACGACTTGACTTGTCGCCCTATCCCATTCCCGCAGGTTTTGAGCGGAAGGAAGCTATAACGGGGAAGGGAAAAAAAGAGCAGTTGGTGGTGACGACAAGTCATGCTTTTAAGTCCTCAAAATTACGCCAAATTCGCGCTGCTCATGTTCAGGGTGGTGATGCTCTCCAGGTCCTTAATTTTGTGATTTTCCCCCAGTTAAATTATGACTTGCCGTTTTTTGGGGCGGACTTAGTAACCTTGCCGGGGGGACATTTAATTGCTTTAGATATGCAGCCTCTTTTTCACGAGGCGGCTTATCAGAAGCAATACTCTGAGCCTATTTTGCCTATTTTTAACAACTATCAAAAGGAGTTGCCTTGGGGAGGAGATTTTCCTGACGAGGCAAAACCTTTCTTTTCACCTGCTTTTCTTTGGACTCGTCCCAAGGAAACAGAGGCTGTGCAAACTACGGTCTTTGAGGCTTTTAAGGATTATCTTCAAGCTTATCTCGATTTAGTGGAGCAAGCGCAACCTGTCACAGATATTCAGCGACTTGGAGAGATTCTTGAGGCACAGCGACGTTATATTAATTATCGTGCTGCCAAAGATCCGGCTAGGGGGATGTTTATGCGGTTCTATGGTGAGGAGTGGACTGAGGAATATATTCACGGTTTTCTGTTCGATTTAGAACGCCACATTCCAGAAGTTCAACAATCAGTGTAAATTTATCCTACCTGAGAGCGAAGACTCTGAGCTGTATTGTTACGAGTAAAAGCATTCCAAGTTCCTAATTCTTTGCGATCGCGACTACAAAGCATGGCTTTCATCTCTTGGGTTAGTCCTTGTGCTAGGGTAAAATCAGCGCCAGCAATACTATTTAATTGCTCTAAATTTGCCCCGGTTAAGTCAGCTCCTCGTAAATCCGCTCCTTGTAATTCGACTCCAATCAAGATAGCATTTCGTAAATAAGCACCAGTTAGAAAGGCATTCTTAAGACTTGCCCCACTTAAGGCTGCTCCCTCTAAATTGGCCCCAGTTAAATCGGCTCCACTGAGATAAGCACCTCGCAGATTGCAGCCGTGTAAATCTGCTCCTCTGAGGTAAGCTGTATTTAGAAAAGCTCCACTGAGATTGGCTTGGGGACCAATTGCTCCTGAATTTTTGTAATTAAATCCTTCTGGCCAAAGGGTATGAGCATCATATTGAGCTAATTTTAATTTAGCCTCTTGTAGCTGGGCATCGACTAAATTACAGCCCTGTAACTCTGCACGAAAAAGATAGCTTTCTTGTAAATTCGCTCCACTCAAATTGGCATTTCTGAGATTTGCCCTTCGTAAATCAACCCCTTGGAGATTTGCCCCTTGTAAATTGGTTTGACTAAGGTTTGCCCCAATCAAGTTTGAGCCAGTGAAATCAATACCAACTAAATCCATCTGGCTGAGGTTTATTCCCGCGAGGTTGCTTTGAGCTAGACTTTTCCCTTGCTGAATGGTTGCCAAGATTTCTGTTGCAGAAAGGGGTTCGGAGAGGAAAGATGAGTGTTGACGAGGTGACATTATGTTTTTCTGAAAATTTATTGATCGAGTTGCTAAAAATTGTCCAGTGTCATTTATCCTAGAATTTGAAGGATTCCAGAGTGACGTTTGTTTATTTTTCTTAACCAAAATCAGCTCTGATTCCCAGTTCGGCTAAGCTCAGGTCAAAGCCTAAATCCCCGTTTTTCAATGAGATTTGTCTCAATCCCTCTGATTCCTCTCGCTAAGTTGAAACAGAAATGCTGCTAACACCACCTATGACTATGATGGATTTTTTTCGCAAGAGTGAGGGCGTTTGGTTTACTCAGCGAACAGTCCATAATTTTGATACTGCTGCGGCTGATGAGTCGGGAGAATCCAATGTCATCATTGAAGTTTTGTCAATAGATGATCCCAGACTTTTAGATGTTTGTCAACAGCAGAATGTCGATCCCGCTTTAGTTAGTGGGGGATGCAGTTTTATGTGGCAGGACAATTTAGATGATACAGTTCCGAACCAAAACTATGCTGCTATTCTTTTAGATGTGCCTAATCCTACTAATCCGAGAACAGGCAAGTTTCTGCGAAATCGAGGCTATGTTGAAGGTATTCCGGTCATCGGTGTTTACCATTTTGCGGATGATGGGGTATTGACTATTGAGACGGAATATGAGACTAATCAAGGACAGGAACGCTGTTGGTTTATTAACGATCATTTTCGGGTACGGGTGATGACTGTGCAGATGATAAATGGGGTTAAACAAATGGCATACTGTTCTGAGCGTCGTTGTGTTTCTCACTCTGCTTTAGAAGAGCTGATTGAACACAATCGCTTGAGATTTTCTGGGGTAGGTGTGCTGTCACCTTAAAGCACAAATATCCAGTCTCTTGCCGCAGCTACACACACAGTCAAAATATCCCGGTGATTGAAATTGCGGTAACATAAACAAAAAATATCCAGACGACTGCAATCGCATATACACACAAGGTTCGCCTACGCGGACTAATTATTAAACTCTCAAAGCTATGTCTGAAAACGAAGAATTGAATCTATCGGATAATGATGAGGAAACTGTTGCCACTTTACCAGAGACTAATGTTGAAGAATTGACCGAAGTAATTGCTGAATTTGAGGAATATCGGGAACGTTTGGTTAATGAAACGATGACGGCGGCACAAAAGGCCAAATTACCTCCGAAGGCGGCGATGGCTAAAATTGAGCCGGAACTTGCTAAGATTGATGCTGGACTGGAGAGTCTTCGCGCTCAATTGGCTGCTCTAACTACTAATAATTAGGTGATGATAATGGTCAATTATAATGCTCAAGCTGAGGCAGATCCAATTGTCTTGGCTCACGCTGAAACAGATGCTTTTCTTCGGGAAGTTACTGAACAAATTGATTTAGATACTTTCGATGCTAATGATTCCAATCTGTTGAAGCGGTTGGTTGAATGTTTGGGCGATACGCGGGGAATGACTCGACTGCGTTTCGCGGAAACTTTGGCTGAAATTGGCGAAGCGGCGACTCCTTTTTTGTTGGATGGTTTGGCAAATCATGTTAATCCGGTTGTGCGACGTGCTGCTGCTAAAACTTTGACTTTGATTGCCGATCCGACTGCGGTTCCTCATTTAATTCATGCTTTGTTGAACGATGAGGATACGGTGGTTAAGGGTTCATCAATTGGGGCCTTGGCGAGGATTGGGGAGCCGTCTGTGCAGGCTTTGTTGGATATTTTAGGGTCAACTGATTTGCCAGAGAGTACGATCGGTCATGCGGCTTGGGCGTTGGCTTTTATTGGGGCGGGGGCGAAGGAGTATTTGTATCAGGCGATCGCCTCTGATTCGCCTGTGGTGCGCGGTGCGGTGGTGGGTGCGATCGCCAAAGTTGCACAGGAAGAACCGAAGGATGAATTATTCGAGATTTTGGTTAAGTCTCTGACTGATGTTGATGTTGATGTGCGTTGTGAGGCGGCGGCGGCTTTAGGAAATCTGGCTTATAAACCGGCTATTCCTAATCTGATTGAGTTGCTGGATAGCGGTGATGGGGAAACTCGCAGGGCGGCGGCTTTGTCTTTGATGAAAGTGGGCGATCGGGCTGCGATTGAACCGCTACAAGCTGCTTTGAAAAAGGAGTCTGAAGCGGCGGTTCAAGGTGTGATCAAGTTGGCAATTTCTCAAATTAAGTAACTAAAAGTATGACTGAATCGGGAACGGGGCGGATGTTGCTTTCTCATAATTTTGATATGCCAGAGGGTGTTTTTCCCACCTTAAGTCGGGAAGAATTTACTCGGGTATTTGCTGAGGGTTTAAGTCAATATCCTGAGATTAAGTGTCGTCAATTAAATCATTCTCATTGGATGGTAGAAGTTTTATTTTCTACTGATGCTTTTTCTCCGCCTCAAGTGGGAGAATTCTGTGCTCTAGCTTTGGTGGAGAAGCGGATGAGTCAGGGGAAAACTGATGATTCTTTTCCTGATATTTTGATTTTAGCGGGATTGAAGAAGACTCCTCCTTTGAGTAGCGATGCTGAGGCGTTGCAAACGGGAGAATGGGGGGTTGATGTGGTGGAAACTCCGTCTGCTGAGAGTTTTTTGATGGCGATGGGGTGGGAGGAGAAAACGGCGGGGAAAAGTATTGAGGATGTTTTTAAGGTTGAAAGGAGAAAGGGGTAAGGGGTGAGTTAAGGTGCCAGGATATCTTTTGGATTGATACTGTTTTTTATTCTTGAGACTCCGCCAATTTAAAGGCTTCCCCATAAGCTGTAGCAAATTCAGTTTCCATTTGTAAAACATCAGCTTGATACTCTGGAGTGCTTGTCATTTCTGTTAGTGCTGCATCAATTTATGCTGGCTTCAGCATGGCTAATTCTCGACTAATAGCGCCCATAATAAATTCATCACGACTTTTTGCTTTTCCCTGGTTTACGGCTCGATAAGTGGCTTCTAGTAAATTAACAGGGAGACTGATTTTTGCTTCAATTGTAGGATGCGAAATCAAAGTTACTCCTAACTGAAAGCTGAATGTTTTGTAGATCTATATTAACTCTTTTGATCCAAATAGTCATGGGTAAAGCGATCGAGGATGTTTTTAAGGTTGAAAGGAGAAATAAAGCAAGGCTTCCAGGTTGTTTGCAAAGTTGGATATAAGTCCCGAAATGCTGATTTTGACGTTTACCCGGCTAGGATCTATCTCCCGTAGATAAAATCGTCGTTGATTTCGATATTGTCAACTCCTTCTGCTTAACAGGAATACAAATATCAAACTCCGTCCCTTTTCCTGGCGTTGAAAAACACCTCAGCGTCCCACCATGTTTTTCAGTAATAATCTGATAACTAATCGCCATTCCCATTCCTGTTCCCTTCCCTACAGGTTTTGTTGTAAAAAATGGATTGAATATCTGGGTTTGAATTGATTCTGGAATTCCATTGCCATTATCGGCGATCGCAATTTTAACCCATTGCGAATCTACCACCGAGGTAATAATTGTAATACAACAGGGCTTTTTCTCGATCGAGCAAGCTACCCGTTGAGTATTTATTTCTTCCAGTGCATCAATAGCGTTTGCCAAAATATTCATAAATACTTGGTTAAGTTGTCCGGCATAACACTCAACTAGCGGTAAATCGCCATAGTCTCGAATGACTTTAATTTCTGGATGTTTTGGGCGCGCCTTGAGACGATGTTGCAAAATTAACAGCGTGCTATCAATTCCTTCATGGATATCAACTTCTTTAAATTCTGACTCATCCATCCGGGAAAAATTGCGGAGTGAAAGCACAATCTGGCGAATGCGATCGGTTCCAATTCTCATTGAACTCAGAATTTTAGGTAAATCATCTTGCAAAAAATCTAGGTCAATATTTTCTGATTCTTTCTCAATTTCGCCAATTGGGTTGGGATAATGCCTTTGATATAGGTGTAGCAAATTTAATAGACTCTCAGCATAATATTGTACATGAATTAGATTGCCATGAATGAAGCCGACCGGATTGTTAATTTCATGTGCTAATCCTGCAACTAATTGCCCCAAGGATGAAATTTTTTCTGTTTGAATCAGTTGGGTTTGCGTTCGTTTTAAATTCTCAATTGCCTGCTCAAGCTGCTGAGATTTGTCTCTTTCTCTGGCTTCACTATCGCGTAATGTGACTTCTATTTGTTTCCGTTGAGCTATTTCGGCTGTGAGTTGATCGTGGATTTCCAATTGTCGGAATACTTCCTCAAATGTGCTTGCCAAAAATTGAATTTCGTTAGCTGGAATCGTCTTTGGCATAGGAAATATGCCAGTTTTTTTACTTTGAGAAACTGCTTGATTCAAGTCTCGTAAGGGTTGCAATACATTCTTCTGAAGGAGTATCCCCATCATTAACAAAATTGTGATGATGCCAACTAGCAATAAAAAAGTTGAGGTAATGAAGGTTCTGTCGGCAGCTTGCTGCATTTGGTTGAGATCGAGTAGCGCGATCGCCACTCCCCGTCGTTGAGATGCGCCAAACAAGGTACTGCTAAAAGGTAGAATTTGTGCGCTCGCAGGCTTGTTGTCCACAACGATATCTTGCCCGACTTCAATGCCTGCGGTTGCCGCCCGATCGATCGATGGCGCGAGTTGTGGATAGATCGAAGTATATGGCTGATTAGTCATATTGTGAGGACTGCGGGCGATCGCCATTCCAGATGGATCGACAATCGCAATTTCCAGCACACCGGGCATCGTGGCAAAATTTTGCACAACCCGTCGCAGAATGGTTTTATTCTCCAACTCTAGTAAGCCTTCTGTAGAAAACTCTAGAGATTGTGTAATTGATTGAGCTCGGTTATGAACTTGCGTTTCTAAGTCAGACTGCATCAGCCGATAGTTAAGTCCCAGAGTTGCCAGTCCAACTGTGGTAATCGACAACCCAACGCTAACCAGCAAGCGCTGCGACAAGCTATGGGAATGCAGGAATTTCGTCATAATTTCCATTCATTGATTGCTGTAGTTACGATCTCAGTGTTAATCTCCACATCCTGACGCGGTATCTTTCCGGCACGGGGGTCAGATTTTAATAGTTCAGCCATTTGAGCCATCGCCTCTGGCAACCTACCAGACAGAAACATCTTCTGCTGCATAGCAATATCACCCTTTCTCAGACCAGCGTAATCTTTCGCAAAAGCCTCACCCTTCTGTCCCAGGTTTTGAGCAACTTTTTGAAACACGACATTAGGCTTTGTTTCCACCGCACTCATAATATCAAACCAAGCCATAATAAATTGCTTCAATTCAGCTTTATTCGCGCGAGTAATAGTTGACCGAGAAACCAGCATATCAATGACCAAACTATCAACTTCCTGAGTGGTGTAAATGATATTACCCTTAATATTTTGAGCCGTTTCGCCTAGAAGAGGTTGCCAGATTACGGCTGCATCTAAACCTTTCTTCTGCATCAAATCAACCGCTGTTTCATTGGAAACATCCTCAATCTTGACCTCTTCGGGTTTAATCTGGTGCAACTTCAGCGCTTCCAATAAAATCAGATGATTCACTGTTCCCAGTTTTGCTCCGACTCTTTTACCGCGAAGGTTTCCCACTGACTTGATTCCAGGTTGAGCAACAATGCCGTCAGCCCCGTGAGAAACATTTGTTACCATCACCACAGCAGGCTTGTCACTCCGCGAATCAGACTGAACCACATCCCATAAAGACACAAAAGTCGCGTCAAGAGTACCCCGCAGCATGGCGCGAGTCGAATCTTGTTGATTCTCAAACCGAATGAGTTGCACGTCCAATCCGCGCTGTTTGAATAAGCCGGCTTCCTGAGCATAAAGTGCGATATCAAATCCTGCCCAACTGGTGATACCGACGCGCAGGGGAGCTAGTTGCTGTGGTGAAAGGCTACAAGCATTCACAATCAGGCTAACCGCCAGTGTCAAAATGCAGAGGACACTTAGCGATCGCCATTTCGTTAAGGTCAACCAACACCTATGCAATAATTGTCTAGTCCCGGTCTGAGCTTTGCCAGTCATCTATGCAGCCTCAATGCTCTTGTTCGTCGATGATAGCAATAACTTTTCTGGATGTCATTCCCTGAAAAAAAGCCCACAACAAATGTAAAATAGAACTATTCTATTCGCTTATAAGTTATTACAAAATCCAACCAAAATCAAGAAATCGTTGCTGATTCCCGCACATAAGAATTCACCGATTCATCTGCATGGAAATGTGATGAGAACTTCTACACAACGTCGATATTGCGATGCGAATCGCTTCCGGGAGTTGAGGGGTGAGGGGTTCGTTGCTCTCGCGGTTCCGGGGCCACTGCAATCCACCGTTCATCCACATGGGAAAATTCCCTCCAAGATCGCGATGGGTAACGATATCAGCCGGATGAGAATGCTTCCGGGTCTCAACGAATTCCCTCAAACCCCATTTTTAAACCTAATTTGGGGGTTTTATTGCTATGTTTTTTGCCTATAAGAGCCGATCGCATCAAAACTTGCGATCGTGCGATCGCCCTTGACACGGATCGGACTGTTCGCAAAATAATCAGGCTAGAAACTAAGAGAGCGATCGAGCATGAATTGAAGGGCGATCGATCTATTGGTATTTTTAAAGTATTGGGTATTGCGATCGAAGCATGATGAGTTCATGAAAATTCTCAACTCCACCTTCTAGTTCATCCAGGTCATCTGCGGTTAATGGCGATCGGCAAAATCGGGATTTCGCTCTCGATACCAGCGGTATGCTTGCTCAATCTCAGAAGAAGCGATCGGGGTAGTTTCAACCTGAAACGTCATATTTCTGCTGCATTTATTGGACAAAAGTTTCGAGAGAGCGAGTAAGTCCTGCGTTGACTTCATCGAAGCCTTACTGAATACCTGCAATTGTTTCCAATTGATCGATCGGTTGTCGCAGTTTAGTTGGATGGATTTTGCTCGGATCGAGAAAAGTGACAAGAACTTGAGAGCGATCGCTAACCTATTGCGGTTGCGTGGCTAGCTGAATCTGCCCATTTTGATAAATGCCTTCGATGGTTTTTAGCATGAGTTGCAGGCCGGTTTGTATTCGCTTGTATTCTAGCAAGTATAGAAACAAAAAGAATTAAGGTTAAAGACTCAAAGGGCGATCGCACCGAATTGAAGGGCGATTGGTGGCTTATTTGCGATCGCTTGCGATCGACGATCCCGATCTCATTTCAGCCTTGGCTGCAGCTGTATTTTTCTGGCATAGGGGGCGGGGCGATCCCAAGAACTTGCTGGCGATCGCATTTCACCCCTCGGGAAAAAATGCAACCTTCCGGTTGAGAGGTTGCAAATAACCTTGGTATCAACACCAAGATATCTCGGCAGCCTGCTCCAACCGAGTTGTTATTCGACACGTTGCAACTCCGATATTACGTCGTCCCATCCAAGGGAGCTTGCGTAATCCAACGCAGTCCATCCGCGATCGCACGTTGCAGTGGGTAATGCACCCGCGTTCAGCAGGGCGCGAACGGAGGAAGCACGCCCGTAAAGCGACATTAGATGCAATAGTGTCCGCCCAGCTTCATAAGTCTGAGTAATCGTCGCTGAGTCTTTGGCAATTTGCTCAACAAGAAGGTTCTGACACACCTGCTCAAACTTTGTACTGCGTTTTGGCAACAATACCGAATCAGGTGGCGGGAACTTAAACCCCCATGCCGCGTCATGGCGTTGCCTTTCTTGAGCGTTCATCCGCGATCTCAGAACTTGGACAGAGTAACCACCGTAGGCTCGATCGTCTAGCACGCACAGCCAATCACTAAGTTGAAGCAATGGCAATCTGACGGTGTCGCCTTCTTGTATGTAAGCGAGTTGATTTGGGATGTTCAGAAGCGTTCCATGTATCTCAACACCGTCGAAATTGATTTCGCCGATCCACATATGCTCAACCGGAGAATCTGAGTCGGAAAAGTCATCCGAAAACGGTGCTTTGACACACGCAAATTCCAGCGCAGGAATAAGGCGATTGAAGTCGGTAGTAACCTGATACCAGAAATGCTTGAATGTATTTTGCGCCTGCGTTGCCGCTTTCCGCAGTGCAGGATCGTCGCCCTTATGGTACACAACAAAATCGTGTTCGTCCATGCTTTTGCTCGCTGGGATTGCGTAAAAGACTTAGATTGCTCTGGCAAAAAATAGAAAACCCCCCAATCCAATTTTTCAAAATCTTTGGGGGTTTTCTGCCTAAATTCAGTTCAAATTACAACTTACTCGGCTCGATCGCCGGAGCACGTAGAGACACAGTTTTATCCGCAGCAGCCTTAGCCACCAAAGAAGGCACAGAATCGCGCAACTTTGCAGTCAACTGTACAGTAGTCGCATCGTAAACCTGAGTCAGAATTTTCGGATACAAACCAATGCCAATAATCGGCACCAACAGAGCCGCAATAATAAACACTTCTCGCGGTTCCGCATCCACCAATTCCTCGTGTTCCGACAATTCCTTATTCTCAGGCCCGTAGAAGATTTCGCGCAGCATCGACAGCAGATAAATCGGAGTCAAAATCACCCCGACAGCAGCTAGAAATACCACGCAAACTTTAAACACGGGATTGTAAGCATCGCTGGTTGCAAAACCCACAAACACCATCAATTCTGCTACAAAACCGCTCATTCCCGGCAAAGCCAAGGAAGCCATAGAACAAGCAGTCCACATGGCAAAAACCTTACGCATTTTCTGCCCTACACCGCCCATTTCGTCGAGCATGAGCGTGTGAGTGCGATCGTAAGTGCAACCTACCATGAAGAACAAACTCGCCCCGATTAAACCGTGGGAAACCATTTGCAGCATTGCACCGCTAGTTCCCAAATCGGTAAACGAAGCTATCCCAATCAGCACAAACCCCATGTGCGAAATGGAAGAATAAGCAATTTTCCGCTTCAGATTGCGCTGAGCAAAAGAAGTTAATGCCGCGTAAACAATGTTAACCACACCCAAAATTACCAAGATGGGTGCGAAGGTAGCGTGAGCATCCGGGAGCATTCCCGCATTCATCCGCAGTAAAGCGTAACCGCCCATTTTTAGCAGAATTCCTGCTAGCAACATATGGGCGGGTGCGGTTGCTTCCCCGTGAGCGTCAGGGAGCCAAGTGTGCAGCGGAAAAATTGGCAGTTTGACGCCGTAAGCTATTAAGAAACCTGTGTACAGGAGCAATTCTATATTGGGGGCGTAATCTTTAGCTGCGATCGCCCGCATATCAAAAGTCACCGTATCGCCGTAAAACGCCATCGTCAGCGCGCCAACCAAAATAAACAGCGAGCCCCCTGCCGTGTACAGGATAAATTTAGTTGCTGCGTAAAGGCGCTTTTTGCCACCCCAAATCGACAAAATTAGGTAAACCGGCACTAATTCCAGTTCCCAAACCAGGAAAAACAGCAGCATATCCTGCACGGCAAAAACTGCTATTTGGCCGCCGTACATCGCCAGCATCAAAAAGTAAAATAGCTTCGGTTTAAAAGTAACCGGCCAAGCTGCTAAAGTAGCTAAAGTGGTAATAAAACCCGTCAGCAAAATCAGCGGCATCGACAAACCGTCAGCACCCACAGACCAATTTAAATCCAGTTGTGGCACCCAAGAGTAACTTTCTACCAGTTGCAAATCTGGATTGCTGAAGTCGTACTGAGTGTAAAAAGCGTAAACAAGTAGGGCAAAATCGATCAAACCCACAATTAGGGCATACCACCGCACCGTCTTGCCATCCTTATCGGGAATTAAAGGAATCAGCAAGGACGCAGCAATGGGAAACAGAATTGTTGTTGTTAACCAGGGAAAGTTAGCTGTATCCATTGCGTTTTAAAATGATCCATCAGTTATTAGGTTTAAACACATTTTGCCAATTTTGGCGTAAATTTTATACTTTCTTTAGACGGAACATTTTTTTTTCCTATTATTTGGACAATTTATGCGATCGCAACAGTTAAGTTTAATCAAAGATTTATTTCTATTGGCTAATTGTCAATGGTGAGTTATTGAGATAATATCATTTCTTAAAATATCTTCTGCTGGAAATGGCGTTGTCCAAGGCGTGTCAACTTAAGCTGTCAGTCCACCATGGAATTCATATCGTTTCCGGTTGGATCGGAATGATTTAACCACAGAGAACGCAGAGAACACAGAGGGAGATAAGACAGATGAATACAGGACGATGAAGAGTGGATATGATATCATTCCCTGTCGGACTATCGGTTTTACCTTAAGTTGACACTAATAGGTAATGCCGTGTCCCTACCCGGAGGACACGGCATTGCCGTTTCCCTAAAGATTTAACTGACTCCAGAAACGATCGCAAAACCCAGAACTGCGACAAACACAATCAGGGCATAAAATTGAGCGCGACCGCTCTCAAAGTATTTCAAACCTTCGCCGCTAACCAGGGCGATCAGCCCTGTTAAGTTGACTACACCATCGACGACTCGCAAATCCACTTCCATGACTTGCCGCGCTAAACGGCGGCTGCCTTTGACAAAAAGAAATTCGTTGATATCGTCGAGATACCACTTGTTGAGGGAGAACTCGTAAAGCGGTTTGATTTTTTGGGCGATCGCACTTGGGTCAATTTTACGGCTCAAATACATCAGAGAAGCCAAAGTAATGCCCAGCAAAGCAATACCTACAGAGCTTCCGCCCATGATTAGAAATTCCGTCAAATTGAACTCAGCAGCGTGTTCCAAAACTTCTTCGAGAGACTCCCCTGGCGCGCGAACAAACTGCTCGAAATAATTGGCAAACGGCGTACCGAGAAAACCGATAAACACAGAAGGTACTGCCAGCAAGACTAACGGCAGAGCCATTGTCAGAGGAGATTCGTGAGGCAAATGGTCGTGCTCATCGTGACTGTCGCCAGTTGATGCCAATTCCTTAACGTTCATCGCTCCCGGGCCAAAAACAACACCGGGTTGCAGGAGTTGCCGCTTGATAGCGCTGTCATTGCCCCGGAATTCGCCCTCAAAGGTGCTGAAATACATCCGGAACATATAAAACGCCGTCATCCCGGCCGTCAACCAGCTAACAGCCCACAAAGCGGGATTTGCTGCGAAGGCGCTGGCGAGGATTTCGTCTTTTGACCAAAAACCAGCAAACGGCGGAATTCCGCAGATTGCCAAATTTCCAATTAAAAAGCAAGCAGAGGTAATCGGCATATATTTCCGCAAGCCGCCCATGACTCGCATATCTTGAGCGAGAGCGGGGTTGTGGCCTACAACTGCTTCCATACCGTGAATCACTGAACCTGAACACAGGAACAGCATTGCTTTGAAATAAGCGTGAGTCATCAAGTGGAAAAGTCCGGCACTGTAAGCGCCGACGCCCATTGCCATCACCATGTAGCCGAGTTGGGAGATGGTGGAGTAGGCTAAGCCTTTTTTGATGTCATTTTGGGTAATCGCGATCGAAGCGCCCATAAATGCCGTAAAACAGCCGGTGCAGGCAATCAAATTCATGACTGCGGGCAGCCCTTCCAACACTGGGTACATCCGAGCGATCAGGAATACGCCGGCGGCTACCATCGTGGCGGCGTGGATTAAGGCCGAAATCGGTGTGGGGCCTTCCATTGCGTCTGGGAGCCAGACGTGGAGGGGGAATTGAGCGGATTTGGCTGCTGGACCCAAAAATATCAGGACGCCGAAGATTGTCGCCAGAGTCGCCGAAAGAGCGCCGGATTCGACTAAGGAGTGCAGGCGTTCGCCCATCACCTCAAATTCAAAGCTGCCGGTGGCCCAGTAAATGCCGAGGATGCCCAGCAGCAGGCCGAAGTCGCCGACGCGGTTGGTGACAAAAGCTTTTTGGCAAGCGTCAGCAGCGGGTTTGCGATCGTACCAAAATCCGACTAGCAGGTACGAACACATACCTACGAGTTCCCAAAAAATGTAAATCTGAACGATGTTCGGGCTGACTACGAGACCCAACATCGAGGCGCTGAAGATGCTCAGGTAGGCGTAAAAGCGCACGTACCCGTCATCGTGAGCCATGTAGCCGTCGGTGTAAATCATCACCAAAAAAGCGACCGTGGTTACGATCGCCAGCATGACCGACGTTAGGGGGTCGATAATATAGCCCATATTCAGCGAGAAGTCGCCAGCAGAAGCCCACTGAATACTGCGGGTGTAGGGTGCGTGGCCCTGTAGTTGACTCCACAGCAATGCGAAGGAGAGTACCATTGACCCTCCGAGCGCGGAGACGATTAATATCGCATTCGCTTGTCGGAGCTTGTTGGTTGCCTGGTTAAAGGTGATTAAGCCTAGACCTACTAGCATTGCGCCTGCCAGCGGCAGGACAGGAATCAGCCAAGCATATTGATAAAGCAGTTCCATGACTGATAGGTAGTTTAAAGTTTCTACTAGATATTGACAAAACTGTAAACAATTGTGACACACGCCTGCGCCACTGGGCCAAAATACTCGATCCAATTCTTTAAGTATTGCTATATCTGAGTGCAATCGCGAGCGAGACGATCGCACTACTTTTTTCCTGGCGAGCGAGACGATCGCACCCTACTGCGAAAACTATTATTCCCGCGGCAAGGGAAACTATGTGATAAATCTCACAGTCCTGTGCCTTCAAGACTGCGAGATTTATTTTGGTGTCCTATGGTTGATGCACAAATGGGGAATGCCTTCTGCTTTCTACATAAAAGCCGAATGCCTTCTACACAAGAGCCGAATGCCTTGGGACCATTACCTGTTGGCGACTTCCTGAAGTTGCAGCCGTTGAGATGGGGAAGCTACGTGAGCCGCGAGCATCCAGGAATCCAGAGTCCGCCGCAGTTCCTCGCGTCCTTGGTAGTCTTCCAATCTAAATCGAACTTTATCGCCCTCAAACAAAATCAGCGTGGGCAGACTTGTCAACCGATAAGTGTGGGCCAATTTGAAACATTGATCGGCATTCACCCCGACCAGCTTGACTTTTTCTGCCCACTGTGCTTCAAAAGTCTTAAGCGTGGGGTCGATCGCGCGGCACAAACCGCACCAAGGAGCCGAAAAGTGAACTAAAACGGGGGTAGAGGCTTGAAACACCTCTTGTGCAAAAGTGCGTTCGCTAACCGACAACACCATGATCCCTCAAAATTTAATAATTTTTTTTCTATCCTAGGGATCATGCTACCAGTATATGTTCCTAGTGACACGCATCAAAAAAGGATGAATTTCCCACAGCAAACCAGTAAAAATGACTACACCTACGTAGGAAGGGCGCAGAAACTCAAGCAAATCAAGGGTTTGACGCTTTTGTATGATTGCCAAAAAAGGCATGATTGAGGTTCGAGATTTGATGGTTTCAAAGGATTCTCCAAAACGAGCCTGAAGTCGCCTGTCGCCGTGCCACACTCCGAAGAGGTGGTGAAGTACCAAACCGATGGAAGTGACGAGGGTAAAGCTAGTGCCAATCCACAGGGTGTGGGCCACGCACCAAATCACCTGTCCCACCATTTGCGGGTGACGGGTGATACGAATGATGCCAGTTTCGTAGAGGTGAACTTGGGGCTTTTGGACGGCGGCAATTTCTAGGAGGTTGAAAGTTGCTGGGTACAGAAACAGAAAGGAAATTGCCGAAAGTATCCAAACAGCAGGTTTAACTCCGGGTAATCCCTGTACTTGCCAAAGCTGTACACCGTCGTAGCGGTGGTTGAAAAAGTAGACAATCAGAATGACGGCTAGCGGCAAACTGACAAGGGCAAAAAAAACGCGGTAAAGTCTCGGCCCGATCAGCTTTTCACCTTTGGGCCGGAGGGCTGCTAAACCGCTGTGGGCGATCGCAAAAACCAGTAATAGACCCAGAATAACTAAGTGGGAGTCGAGCGCCAAGTCGATCGTCATTGCAAATATTAAGAAAAGTTATTGATTCTCGGCCAATTTGTGTCACAAAGTATCTATGGGAGCATTCAGCGGTTATCAGTCAGTTAACTGTTCACTGTTCGCTGTTGACTGTTGACTGTTCGCTGTTCGCTGTTGACTGTTCGCTGTTGACTGTTCGCTGTTTGCTGTTCGCTGCCTACAGTCAACCGTCAACCGTCAACTGACAACTGACAACTGACAACTGACAACTGACAATTTAGATATATGTCTGACCTTCCTTTCACTTTAGACCAGTTACGCATTCTCAAGGCGATCGCCTCTGAAGGAAGCTTCAAACGCGCCGCGGACAGCCTCTATGTATCCCAGCCAGCAGTTAGCTTGCAGGTGCAAAACTTAGAGAGACAGTTGGACGTGCCGCTGTTTGACCGGGGGGGGCGGCGGGCGCAACTGACCGAAGCCGGACACCTGCTGCTGAGTTACGGCGAGAAAATTTTATCGCTTTGCCAGGAAACTTGTCGAGCTCTGGAAGACTTGCAAAATCTCCAAGGCGGTACTTTGATCGTCGGCGCTTCTCAAACAACGGGAACCTATTTGCTGCCCCGGATGATCGGGATGTTCCGCCAAAAGTACCCGGATGTAGCAGTACAGCTTCACGTTCACTCGACCCGCCGCACGGCGTGGAGTGTGGCAAACGGGCAAATCGATTTGGCAATTGTTGGCGGAGAGATTCCTACCGAACTTGTAGAAGCTTTAGAAATTGTTCCTTACGCTGAGGACGAACTGGCTCTGATTCTTCCTCCGTCTCACCCGATGGTACAACAAGAAAGTATCCAAAAAGAAGACCTTTACAAATTGCAGTTTATATCCCTCGATTCGCAGTCTACGATCCGCAAAGTAATCGATCAGGTACTGACTCGCTGCGGCATTGACACGCGCCGCTTAAAAATAGAGATGGAACTAAATTCGATCGAAGCAATTAAAAATGCCGTTCAGTCGGGGCTGGGAGCGGCTTTTGTCTCGGTTTCGGCGATCGAAAAAGAGTTGCTCATGGGCGTCTTGCACAAATCTCAAATGGACGAAGTTTTGGTAACTCGCATTTTGTCGCTGATTTACAACCCCAACCGCTACCGTTCTAAAGCAGCAGAGGCCTTCAGCAATGAAATTTTGCCCCAATTTGCTACTTATTCGACCATCCTGGAGAAGAAAGAACCCCCGGCGCTCGATTTGGGATTCATAGAAATAGCAACTCCCAACTCGGCAGGAAGTTAATCTCTTAGGTCGCTGGCAGTTAGCAGTTCGCGGTTAGTTGAGAAATCGAAATCTGATTTAACAATCGCTTTTTCTTCCCTCTTCCCTCTTCCTTCTTCCCTCTTCCTTCTTATTAGCAAACAAAAATGGAAGTTTACTGCACCCGACCGGGCTGCCCGCGCCCTCAAAACTATTTTCCCGACCTTGATGACAGTTCGCGGCTCAAAACGGTGCAGCAAAAGTTTTGCACCGCTTGCGGGATGCCCATGATTTTGAGCGGGCGCTATTTGCCCGTGAGGTTGTTGGGTCAAGGCGGTTTTGGGGCGGCATTTTTGGCCAGAGACCGCTATACTCCCGCGATGCGGCAGTGCGTTGCTAAACTTTTGCAGCCCTCGGTAAATCTGACTCCGGCCCAGCTAAAAATCGCTCAAACTCTTTTTGAACGGGAAGCGGCGGTGCTGGAAGAACTGGGAAACGAACATTCCCAAATTCCGAGTTTGCTGGCTTTTTTTGAGCTGACTGTTACGAGTTTGCAGCCGGGAAAAAACGATCAGTTTTTCTATCTGGTTCAAGAATTTATTGACGGTAAAAATTTGGAGGATGAACTAGCTGTTAAAGGCAGGTTTTCGGAGGCGGAAACGGTGGAGGTGCTGCGGGAAATTTTGAAGGTTCTAGATTTTGTGCACTCTCGCGGTTCGATTCACCGGGATATTAAACCTGCTAATATTATGCGGGGTAAAAACGGTCGGCTTTATTTATTAGATTTTGGGGCTGTTAAACAAGTTACACAAAGTGTTGGGAGTGCAAAAGCTTCGACTGGTATTTATTCTTTGGGTTACGCTCCGCCAGAACAGATGAGCGGGCAAGAAGTTTATCCGGCAACGGATTTGTATGCTTTGGCTGTAACTTGTATTACTTTGCTGAGTGGTTTGCAGCCGACGGAGCTTTTTGATAGTTACAGAAACGAGTGGAATTGGCAGTCACGGGTGCAGGTAAGTTCGCGTTTGGCTCACGTTCTCGATCGAATGTTATTATCAGCTCCCAGCCAGCGTTTTCAATCTGCGAGTGAGGTGGAAGCGGCTCTGATGTCTGGGCCTCAACAACATTCTCAACCACCTACAGTCGTGGTGGCGCCGCCTCCGATACCTCTTCAACCGACTCTACCTCCTCCTGTACGGGTTCCTGCAACACCTTCAGGAGGGCTGCAACCTTCGCAGAGAAGGAATTTTTCGATTTGGGAGGTTTTGTCGGGGGCGGCGTTTACGGGTTTTGAGGCGGGGGTGCTGGCGATCGCCCTGACGAGTTTGCTGCCGTCTCCTGGCTTGAGTATCGGATTGTTGGGGATGATTGTGGCGGGTTTGATTTACGGCCAGTACCGCAGGGCGATCGAACAAACTGAGATGTTAATTATTGGTGCAGGTACTGTGGCTTTGCTTTGGTTTTTCCCGGTTTTACAGACGGCGGCACTTGCGATTTATCCGAATTCTCCGATCGCTGGCGTGTTATTTGTGGGATGGTTGGGTGCTTTGGGTGCGATCGCTGGAACAGCTATTTTTCGCCTGATTTATAAGTTACTTTCAAACGTTTTTTAATGTAATAGTCATCGCAAGAAAAGCCTGTTTTGAACAGGCAAGATGCCTGTTCCACAATAATTAATTATGGGAGATGTCTAATTTAAAATGCAGACTCAGAAGTCTATCTGCCCTAATTGGATCATTGCTTGGGGCCCAGAAGCCCGATCGCACCCTGCAACTTGGGAAACTTCCGGTTTTGCCATAATCGGAGCTGAACCCACCTTCAGCCCCAATCGGCGATTTGTGCTGGTAGGTGACTGCTGCTTCGATCGCACCCCAATGCTCCAACAACAGATTGATACCGATGGATTGACCGATTTGGCGATCGTCGGGCGGCTGTGGGAGCAGTACGGTACTAAAACACTGAGCTTGCTGTCAGGACAATTTGCCCTTGCTGTGTGGGATAGAGAGGAGAAAACCTTGTGTCTGGGGCGCGATCGCGTGGGAGCCAAAACCCTCTATTACACCCGTACAGGAACGACTCGCTGGCTCTCGCCTCGACTGCGATCGCTCAATCCGTATCACGATCGAGAACTTGATTTAGTTGCTTTGCGCGACTACTTGTCCTGTGCCTTTGTACCCGGAGCACAAACGCTGTGGGAAGCAGTGCGAGAGTTGCGGCCCGGTAGCTACCTGTACTTACCGGATATTGAGGCGCAGAGATACTGGCAGCCACAGGAGCAAATTACTAATGCCGATCGCCCTTTGGAATGGCACAGTCAACAAGTGCGATCGCTTTTGGAACAACTGGTGCAGGAAGCGCTACCAGCGGGAGAACCAGTCGCAGCATATCTTTCGGGTGGTATTGATTCAAGTTGCGTCACGGCGATCGCAGCGCGACTGCACGATCGTCCAGTACACACTTTCTCGATGCACTTTGGCGCTCAATATCCCAGCGAGATTGAATTTGCCAACATCGTTGCGGCACATTGTGGCAGTGAGCACCACGTTTTGGAAGTTTCGCCGCAGCAAATTTGGGAATTGCTGCCGGAAACGCTGGCGGCGATGGACGATCCGGTGGGGGAAGGCTTGACGGTGCCAAATTTGCTGCTGGGGCGATCGGCAAAGCAATTCGCAGACGTGGTACTCAATGGCGAAGGCGGCGATCCGTGCTTTGGCGGGCCGAAAAATAAGCCGATGTTGCTGAATAGTTTGTATGGTTCAATTCAGGGTAAACCAGATCCGATCGCAGCTTACTTGACTTCGTTTCAAAAATGCTATGTGGATTTGCCACGTTTGCTGAAGCCGAAGGTTTGGGAAAAGGTGAAGAATGCGCCTTCCGTCTTTGCTGAGGAATTGCAACAGACAGAAACGACGTTTTTGAATCGGCTGATGCGGCTCAACATTGAGTTTAAAGGAGCCGATTACATTTTGACCAAGGTGAATAATCTCACCGCTGCGGCGGGATTGGAAGCGCGATCGCCTTTGTTTGATTCGCGGATGGTGGCGCTGAGTTTGCAAATTCCGCCAGAGTACAAGCTTTCGGGTGCTCAGGAAAAAGCGGTTCTCAAAGCTGCTGTGGCGGATTTGCTGCCCGATGTCATTGTCAACCGTCCGAAAAGCGGGATGGTGATGTCGATGCAGCAGTGGTTTTTGAGGGATTGGCAGCGGCAAGCGCGATCGTTGCTGCTGAATCGTCATGCGGCGATCGCGCCTTACCTCGATCGAACACTAATCAGCGAGTGGCTAAACTATCGTGGAGAAGTTTTTCCCCGCTACGGGCTGAAGCTGTGGCTGCTGGTGACGCTGGAAATTTGGTTACAAGTAAATCGCCGTTAGTTATCCAAAATTAGGATACGGCGCCGTGCCTTTCGTCATGTTAAATTCAGCAGTTGACGCCCAAATTGCTCGATCGACACTGGCATTTTCCCTATGCGGTTTTCGCTCTGGTTTATAGAACCGATTTGACATCTTTTAGGCTGCCAGCCTTTTAATCATCAGCGTAATAATATGAATTCCGGTTGTATTGGAATGATTAAACCGCAGAGGGCGCAGAGGATACAGAGAAAGGGAAGAGAGAGATGAATCATTCCGATGCCAACGGATTTGATATAAAAGCAAGATTTACCTTGGTCGTTGAATTAGCCAGAACTCTCTCAAAATTATTAACCATGATTTTGCACCTTTCTCTCCAAGAATTTCATATCATGTCCGAGCGATTAAGGATAATATCCCGGTCGGGGCGAGTTTTTGAGATTGTCAATTATTGGCAGGTCTTCTTGGTGAACCCGCCCTACAAAAATCGCGGTTTCCCGACCGGACATGATATCAGTTGTGATTTTTTTATTTAACAATCCGCATTTTTAACCCCCAATTTCAAGCACTATTTTACCGGTTACTGAGCCTGTTTCTAACAGTTCGTGAGCGGCTTGCGCTTCTTCGAGAGGGAAAGTTTTGGTGACGTGAATTTTTAGCAAGTTGCGATCGCACAAACGAGCACACTTCTGCAAAATATGAGCCTGCTGTTCCTGTTCCTCCACCAAACCTTCTAGCATTGGTGTTAACATTAATTCCAGACTAATTCTCAGATTCCGCATTCTCGCTGTTTTCAAATTGCCCAAAGCTGGATCGGGTTCCAAAATTGTTACCAAATCTCCATAAATCTTCACAGCCGGAATAGTTTGATAAAAAGTTTCTCCCCCGACTGTATCGAAAGCCAAATCAACTCCTTGTCCTTGAGTCCAGGTCAAAACCTCATCGACAACATTGGTATTTTTGTATAAAATAACTGAATCTGCACCTAAGTGCTTGACAAAATTGGCTTTTTCCTCAGAACTAACAGTCGTGCAAACCTCTGCCCCCTGTAATTTCGCCAACTGTACCGCGACGTGGCCAACACCGCCTGCACCAGCTTGAACCAGCACTTTTTGGCCGGCTTGCAAGCGCCCTCGATCGTACAGCGATTCCCAAGCTGTAATTAAAACTAACGGTGCCGCCGCCGCCTCAGCAAAACTTAAAGCAGCAGGCTTGAGGGCGAGAAAGCGTTCGTCTACAACGGCAAACTCAGCATAAGTACCGATCGACCCGCCCAAACCGCCATTGCAGAAAAAAACTTCGTCTCCCACTTGGAAACTTTGCACGCCAGCACCGACAGCCTCTACGACTCCAGCACCGTCGCACCCCAAAACGTGAGGAGCTTTATCGGGGTAAAAAGTGCCGCGCGATCGCAACTTAGTATCGATCGGATTGATACCCGCCGCTCGCAACCGCACCAAAACTTCAGTTTCTGTTTGTATAGTAGGAGCGGGGATATGTTGTAGTTTCAATACGGACGGGCTTCCGGGGGTTTGAAAAACAATCGCTTTCATCATGGGTGTTACACTAGATCAGATAATCCCTAGACTTTATTGTACATTGCTTAGCAAAGCCACAAAAAAAATCGTTTATCCCAAAATTTATGATTGTTGTTGAAAGGCCGTACATATATCGGCAGCATCAGTTTTATAAACAACTTGATGACTTATCGTTTCTGTCGAGAAATCTCTACAATTACGGTAAATATTATATGAGGAACCACTTTTTAAATTCTGGATCTAAAGTTGGCGGTACTAGAATTATCAAACAGTTATCTGCTATCCTAAAACCTACAGACTGCTCTCAATCATTACCTGCTAAAATTAGCAATCAAGTTCTTAATCAATTTGTTATAGATTGGGACGATTGCAACAAGTCAATCAGAGGTTACGATCCACCTATACCTAAATTTTCATTCCTCTCCAGCATCCCCCAATACAAACATAAAATCTGGGAACGTAAATTTTTAATTCAGGATAACCAGTCCATAGAAAAAAAGGGAGGTGACAAAAATAATGGACTACTTCATTTCTCTCAAAGTGACATAATAATTTCTACAAAATCCCAAAATGTCATCAAGGTAAGGATAGGTCTTGAAACAGCGCTCTACTTTGTTGAGGCTGCCCATCAAAAGCTTGTAACTTTGGTGGATTTAAATTATCACCTCATAGCAGGTATAGATTTAGGCTTTGATCGCTTCGTTGCTTTGCCATCCAATAAGCCAACATTTACTCCAACAACATATCATAAAAAACATCTCAAATCAATTAATCCATGTTGCCATCAGCGCCGAGCATTTTTACTGTCAAAACGTGACCAGGGAAAATCTACCACGCGCCAAATCCAGCAAATCACCTTTAATCGAAACAAGCGATTAGAAAACTACCTTCATCAAACCAGCAGTTTGATTGTCAAGCGGTTGGTGGCTGAGAAAATAATCCAGTTAATTATTGGCACAAATGTGAGGGAGAAACAAAATATAAAGTTACAAAAAAAGCCTCATAAATTTGTGAAAGTTCCTCCTGACCAGCTCATAAAATATATTACTTACAAAACTGAGCTATTTGGTATCAAGGTAATAGTTACACAAGCATTTTATACAAATAAGTGCAGCTTTTTGAATTTAGAGCCTGTCGGTAAGCAAGAGTCTTACCAGGGTAAGAGAGGTAAACGAGGGTGGTTTAGGTCTTTTAAGGAAAGTTGGATTAATGCTGATGTGAATGCAGCGTTAAATATGATTATAAAAGTAAACGTAAGCTCACCCTTAGAGGAGTGCCACAACCGTATATATGTGTTTGCAATTTCACCTGTACGGGTTGAACCTGTACAAAAAGAAACACAAAAAGTTGGGTAATGTTAAGTATTGCCCGGTTTTGTGTCAACTCTTAACTCTCTTGTCGCCTTCACGGCGATTTGACCTTGTATTCGTTACCCATCCGTGACGATACTTAGTTATTTTTAAATAGATTGGCTTCAGATAACTACAATAATTGTCGAGCGGTGCTAATCGATGTTCGAGCTAGATTTATTTTTTTACTTTGAGATTCTTGCATATTTTCTGGGATTATCGGCGATTTTAGCCTTGGTGTCCGCGATTTATCTCAAGTGGCACCGACGGCCTTCCAACCTACCACTAACCCAAGAGCAACAGCAGTTGGCAGAATTAAAACCAGACGATTTATCTGCGAGATTGAAAATGCGGAAAAACTTTTTGATTTTCC
Source organism: Microcoleus sp. Pol14D4 (assembly GCF_036701245.1). Lineage (NCBI taxonomy): Bacteria > Bacillati > Cyanobacteriota > Cyanophyceae > Oscillatoriales > Microcoleaceae > Microcoleus > Microcoleus sp. Pol14D4. The sequence continues at coordinate 9,544 of NZ_JAUBQM010000004.1, read as the reverse complement.
CCAACCCAAATCAGTGGCCGGCAACTGACAGCTTCTTGGGTAAAGTTTTAGGTATGGGCCGCGCTGTATTCTGGGCCAAGCAAGAACGCCTAAGTGTTAATTCTTCGCCTCTTTTGGGGCCTGGAACTAGCAAAACCCTAAATCTGAGCATTTTGGGTTCGATGGGAGAAAATCCCGATCGCCCGAATGCCGAGAATCCTCCCAAAGTTACTCCTTCCGAGCAATTAGAGGAAGATTTGCTGGGCGAAATCCTAGCAGGTACTGATTCGCCGGGTGGAGCACAATTCTTTGATGCCTTAGTTTGCCACTTAGCCTCAGCACTCGGAGTTCGCACCGCCGTCGCTGCCAAATCGATTAAGTCGAAGGCACGCACCGATGCTGCTGCCGATAGATTGCAAATTATCAGTTTTTGGAGTGACGGACAGCAGCAGCCAAACTTTGAGTGCGACACCGCCAATACTCCTGAAGCGCGGGTGCTGGAGGCGGGAATGTATTCCTGTCCCGACAACCTCTGGGAAACCTTTCCAGAAGACCGCAGACCGGTAGTTACAGGTGCGCGCAGTTTCCTGGGAGTCTTGCTGAAAAACTCTTACGGCGAACCTTTAGGCATTATTTGTATTTTTCACGATCGACCCCTGGTCGAAGCACATCTTGCCAAATTCCGATTAATTCTCAGCATCTTTGCGGGACGGGCCGCCGCCGAATTAGAGCGGCAGCGCCTAGAAGCAGCACTTTCCACTGTAGAAGCGAAATACTGCGCCCTGGTAGAACAAATGCCCGCTGTCACATACATTTCTCCCCTCAACCGCAAGGCTGCCAAACTTTACATCAGCCCGCAAATAGAGACTTTTCTAGGTTATTCTGTAGCTGAATGGAGAGCAGATCCCGACTTGTGGCTGAAACTCGTTCACCCAGAAGACCGCGACCGCGTGTTAGTTGAAAACGCTACACAGAAATTCACCGATGGAGAAGATATCTTCTGCGAGGGGTCGCTGGTTTCAGAATACCGCGCGATCGCCCGCAACGGTCGAGTCGTCTGGTTCCGCGATCAAGCAACCGCAGTTCGCGATGAAGCAAGCAAGTCTGTCATCCTTCAAGGCGCAATGTTTGATATCACAGAGACTAAAGTAGCTGCCAGCGCGCTGCTAGAAAGCGAATACCGCTATTACACCTTGGCAAAAATACTGCCGGTCGGGATTTTCCGCGCCGACGCTGCTGGAGATTGCTTGTATGTCAATGAGCGATTTTTGGAGATGGCGGGACTGACTGCGCCAAAGGCACTAGGCGAAGGTTGGGCGCAAAGTTTGCATCCGGAAGACCGCGAGCGCGTTTTGAGCCAGTGGTATCGCGCTGTCACAGACAAGTTGCCCTGTAAGTTAGAGTATCGCTTTTGCAACGGTGACTTCACAACCTGGGTATTTTGGCAAGCAGTGCCAGAAATGACCAAAAGCGGGGAAGTTCTAGGCTATCTCGGCACGTTGACCGATATCACCGATCGCAAGCAGGCAGAATTCGCGCTGCAACAGGCGGAAGAGAAATACCGCAGTATTTTTGAAAATGCGATCGAAGGCATTTTTCAGACAACGCCCGACGGACGCTACCTCAGCGCTAACCCTGCTTTGGCGAGAATTTACGGCTACGAGTCGGCCACCGAATTGATCGCGAATATCCAAGACATAGACCGCCAACTCTACGTCGATCCCAACCGACGTGGGGAGTTTTTGCGCGCGATCGAAAAACACGGTTTTGTGTCTGAGTTCGAGTCCCAAGTTTACCGCGCTGACGGCACTACTATCTGGGTTTCCGAGAACGGCCGGGCAGTTCGCGACCCTGACGGAAAGTTACTTTACTACGAAGGCACTGTCGAAGATATTACCCTCCGCAAAATAGCCGAAGATAAGTTAGTACACGATGCTTTGCACGATATGCTAACCGGTTTGCCCAACCGATCTTTATTTATGGATCGCTTGGGACACGCGATCGATCTTTCAAAACGCCGTCCCGAGATTTTGTTTGCGGTGCTGTTTATCGATCTCGATCGCTTTAAGGTTGTTAACGACAGTTTGGGGCATTTAGTGGGCGATAGGTTGCTGATCGCGATCGCGCAGCGCCTGGGAATCTGTTTGCGCGCTGGAGATACCGTTGCCCGTCTCGGCGGCGACGAATTCGCTATTTTGCTGGAAAATATCAAAAGCACCGAGGATGCGATCCAGATTGCCGAACGAGTGCAAGCGGAACTGGCAGAGCCTTTTTACCTTAACGAGTATCAAGTTTTTACCAGTGCTAGCATTGGGATTGTTTGTTCTGGTGTTCCTCCGCGTCCAACGGAAACCCGCAAACTGTCGAGTCCCGAAAATCAGGGAAATATAGATCGGGAAACTTCTTTGTCTTGCTTATCTTCCGACTCTCCTGTTCCCAATGTCCCGTTGTCCATATTGTACGATCGACCTGAAGAACTACTCCGAGATGCAGATGCTGCCATGTATCATGCTAAGGGATTGGGCAAAGCTCGCCACGAAGTTTTTGACTTAAGTATGCACACTCGCGCCGTCGCCCTTTTGCAACTGGAAAACGACCTGCGACGCGCTTTAGACTCCCAGGAATTTCAGCTTTACTATCAGCCTATCGTCTCTCTAGTTACTGGTAAAATCAGCGGTTTTGAAGCGCTGATGCGGTGGTATCACCCGCAGCGGGGTGTCGTATCTCCTGGCGAGTTTATTTTAGTAGCAGAAGAAACTAGATTGATTATACCTATGGGCTGGTGGATGATGCGATCGGCTTGTCATCAGATCCACGAGTGGCACCAAAAATTCCCAGCAAATCCGCCGTTGACTGTCAGCGTCAACCTTTCTAACCAACAATTTAAACAACCGGATTTAATCGATCGCCTTCGCGAAATTTTACAAGAAACTCAGCTTGACCCCCGCACTTTAAAGGTAGAAATTACTGAAGGCGTCATCATGGAGAATGCCGAATCAGCAGTGGCTATCCTTGCGGAATTGAAAAATTTAGAAATTCAATTATATATTGACGATTTCGGAACGGGCTATTCTTCTTTGAGCCGCCTGCACACTTTTCCAACTGATGCTTTAAAAATCGATCGAGCTTTTGTCAGTCGCATGACTGAAGATGAAGGCAACGAAGCGATTGTACAGACTATTTTAATTTTAGCCAGTCATTTAGGTATGGATGTAATTGCTGAAGGAATCGAAACCATCGAACAGCTTAATTTACTCAGAGCGCTGCAATGCGAATACGGACAAGGATACTTTTTCTCAAAGCCGATAGACAGCATCGCAGCCACACTTTTGATAGAAAGTCAACCCAAGTGGTAATGAGTCAGGAGTCATTAGTCATTGGGAATTGCTAATTCGGAATCGGGAATCGGGAATTGGAAATTGGAAATTAGAAATTAGAAATTAGCAAGTGGAAGTTAAAACCTTCTTCCTTCTTCCTTCTTCCTTCTTCCTTCGGACTGACATCCGTTACATCCGTTACAGAATCCGTTGCCGAACTTCCTTCTTCCTTCTTCCTTAAACTTTCGCTTCCAAAGACTTGAGAAACTCAGTATTTACCCCCGACTCCCGCGTCAGGGCAATTTTCCCAGTACGAGCAATTTCCTTAATCCCAAATCTATTGAGAACCTGGACGATCGCCACCATTTTACCGGGATCTCCGACAACTTCCAATGTCAGCGTATCATCACCAATATCGACCACTCGGGCTCTAAAAATTTGAGCTAACTCAATGATCTCCGATCGCGTCCCGCTAGCAGCATTAACTTTCAGCAACATCAACTCGCGTTCCACACAGGGAATTTCTGTTATATCCTGAACTTTTAGCACGTTAATCAACTTGTACAGTTGCTTGGTCAACTGCTCGATAACCTGGTCATCTCCGGGTACAACCATTGTAATCCGAGATATTCCCCCTTGCTCAGCCGGGCCAACGGCGAGACTTTCAATATTAAAACCCCGACGGGCAAACAAACCAGCAATTCGAGTGAGGACACCCGCTTCATCTTCAACTAAAACCGAAAGAGTGTGTTTCATTTCTCCAAAAAGACGCATTTCGTGCAATTCTACTTTTGCCAATTCGCCTTTTAGCAGAAGTGCACGCCCATTGAACCTGCATTAGACATTTTATCGCGAGTTATATCATTTCCGGTTACACCGGAATGATGTTGACTGTTGACGGTTGAGTGTTGACGCCGCGAACAGTGAACACTCAACGCCGTGAACAGTTAACTCGAATTTACTATTCCGATGCTGACGGATTTGATATTATTAGCTGTTCATCTGCGGGAAAAAACAATATATTAAGCTGTGGGGGCGAGAGTCACCTCCGATCGACAATACCAATCATCGATCGGCCTAAATCCCTCCCCACCCGCTTATTGTTGTCGATGGCACCCACAGGATCTAAGTTTTTTTTGTGTACGAACCGACACAATTCCTCGTTAGAATAAAAACTTTTCAGGTCTTGTCGTTGACGGGGACTGAAATTTTGAGACCAAATTAATCTCAAAATTCCTTCACAGAAAAACCCGGTGTTGCAGCGACGGCATCTGGCGGCGGACTTGTTCTAGTCTATCGGGATTAATTTCTGCGATCGCCACACCCGGTTCCTCTCCGGCATCCGCCAACACCACACCCCAAGGGTCTACAATCATCGCGTGACCGTGAGTTTGACGGCGACCGTAGTGGCGGCCAGTTTGTGCTGGGGCAATCGTATAACAAGTATTCTCGATCGCCCTAGCTTGCAATAAAACCTTCCAGTGATCCTTGCCAGTGTAAGCAGTAAACGCCGCTGGCACGAACAAAATATCAGCCCCCTTGTACGACAAATGCCTGTACACTTCCGGGAACCGCACGTCATAGCACACCGAAAGCCCCAGCGTCCCAAACTCCGGCGACACATAAACCGACGGCAAATCTTCACCAGCTTTCACAGTGTTCGATTCCCTGTAAGTAATGCCGTCGGGAACATCCACATCGAACAAATGTACTTTTCTGTACCTTGCCACTTCAGTGCCGTTTGGGTCTACCAGCAAACAAGTATTGTATACCTTCCCCCCTGGAGTCGGCACTGGAAATCCGCCGCCCAGAATCGTTACCTGGAACCGTTGGGCCATCGTTTTGAGGAATTTTTCGCTTTGGAGTCCGATCGCCTCTGCTAAAGCAATCTTTTCCTCCTCTTCGCCCATAAACGAGAAATTTTCTGGTAAGGAAACTAACTCGGCACCCCGACGTACTGCCAGGTCGATTAATTCCTCTGCCTGAACCAAATTTTTTTGCAGGTCAGGCAAGCTAGTCATTTGAATTGCTGCGGCGAGATAAGACTTCATCGATTCACAATATTAGTCATTAGTCATTAGTCATTAGTCAGTAATGATTAGTCATTGGTAACTAATTTGATAACTAAATAGTTGATATCCTTGGATTTTACACAGTTATACGCTGTCTAGCACGAACTGGTATGGTTTGAGAGTTTTGATATTTGAGCTTTAAATTAACCTGTAACTCAGAATTCAAAAATCAAAACTCTCAACTTTTACCTCCTAGGTTTTGCCACCTAATTGGCCTCAAATCTTAAGGCATTGGATGGAAAAGCAGGTCTGGGAAAAAGCGGTTAAATTCAATTAAAGCCGCAGCTTGAATAGATATCCAAAGGATAGCCAATACTGGTGCTGTCGAAAGAAACTTGACAAAGTATTGCATGAATTCTGCTCCTGAAAATTCGAGACAGTTGGTAATTGCCGATCGGTCTATGGCTAATTGCTAATTTCCAGTTAATGAATTAACTGTTAGCTATTAGCTCTTTTCCATTTCCCAATTTTAGCGGGGGGAAACAGTAATTTCGTCGTCCTTCGCAAACATTTCACCGCTGGTGATTGATGTGAGAGCTGCCAGAGGCCATAAAACGCCGCTCAGCATACATTTGATTGCCAAAGGAACGTCGATAATAATCTCTTTTTCCTCTGGGGTTGCTGATTTTTTGGTAACTTGCAGATAAGAACGGCCCACCCAACCAATCCAACCTGCGATATACAAGAACAGTATGCTAGGAATCAAAAAGTCCCCTGCTTTGCTCAAGTTGCCGTCTACGATTAAGTGCGGGTATCCTTCCGGGCCGCACATAGCTTGAGAATAGCGATCGAATCTTGCTTTCGCAGATGCCGGGTCGCCATTGGTAGAACGTGCATTTTTAGCCAGTTCCTTGAATTCGGGAGAGTCCTTGCACGGCACTAAATTGTAAGCCGAAGCAACTGGAGCAAAACTGATCCAGACACTCAACACTAAAATTGCAGCAAACAATCGTCGCATGGAATTGTTTCCTTTTGTTACAAAACAATAAGTTTTTGTACAAGCATTTCAACTTGCCGATCTGGAATCCAGATTACCGTGTTTGTTGACAGTGTAAAGTATCCATCATTGATGCGGCAAATCCCAATAGAATGAGGGATTAGCGTTTTCATAGGTCAATGCTGAGCTAGCAATACCGCGAGGATATTCCTTCCTTGCATCAGATGATGACCTTACCTGTCGATCGGTCAAAAATCCCTTAACTATAACCTGAGTACAGGTAGAGGAGGGGACTTGCGCCGAATTAGTTAAGCTAGCAATAACTAACCTATCAAATAAAATTACCAGTTAATGGCAACCATTTTCGCAATCGAAACAAGTTGTGACGAAACAGCAGCAGCAATTGTTAAGAATCGTCAAGTTTGCAGCAATGTTGTAGCATCACAAATTAAAATCCACGAGCAGTTTGGCGGAGTAGTGCCGGAAGTGGCTTCGCGGAGTCACCTAGAAATGCTAAATCAGGTAATTGCCCAGTGTCTCGGTGAAGCAAACCTGAGTTGGTCAGAAATTGACGGCATTGCAGCGACTTGTGCCCCCGGTTTAGTAGGTGCATTGTTGGTCGGGCTGACAGCGGCAAAAAGCTTGGCAATAGTCCATCAAAAACCTTTTTTAGGCGTCCACCACCTCGAAGGGCACATCTACGCTTCTTACCTTACCGAACCAGATTTGCAGCCACCGTTTTTGTGTTTGTTAGTTTCCGGCGGACACACTAGCTTTATTTATGTCAAAGATTGCGGCGTTTATGAAACTGTAGGACACACGCGCGACGACGCCGCCGGCGAAGCTTTTGATAAAGTCGCGAGACTGTTGCAGCTAGGATATCCCGGCGGGCCGCTGATTGACAAATTGGCCGCCCTTGGCAATCCCCAAGCATACCCTCTACCAGAAGGCAGAATTTCCTTGCCAGGTGGCGGCTACCATCCTTACGACAGCAGTTTTAGCGGGTTGAAAACGGCAGTTTTGCAATTAGTACAGAAACTCAAGAAACAAAATAACAATGTGGGTGCGGAAGGCATCTTGCCTGCCTCTACAATTAATGATATTGCGGCCAGCTTTCAGGAAACTGTAGCCAAGGGTTTAACCAAAAGAGCGATCGACTGTGCCGTAAATTTCGGGCTTACCACTATTGTAGTCGGTGGCGGAGTTGCAGCAAACAGCGGACTGCGAAAACACTTACAAGCAGCAGCAGCAAAACACAACTTGCGAGTATTGTTTCCGCCATTAAAATATTGTACAGACAACGCAGCAATGATTGGCTGTGCCGCTTCAGAACACTTGCAGCGAGGACACACATCACCGCTGACTTTGGGAGCAAATTCAAGAATGGCCCTCAGCGATATTATGGAACTGTACAAGAGTCATTAGGCATTAGGCATTGGGCATTGGGCATTGGGCATTGGGCATTGGGCATTGGGCATTGGTACTAACTCACAAATAACCAATAACCAATAACCAATAACAAGAGTCAACAGCCAAAAGTCAACATTCAACAGTCAACAGTCAACAGTTAACCGTCAACCCAACGATGAAAATTCGCGACGCAGAAGAAAGCGATTTGCCAGCAATTGTCAAAATATATAATGCAGCAATACCGGGCAGAATGGCCACAGCAGATTTAAAACCAGTCTCAGTCGAAAGCCGCCTCCCTTGGTACAGAGAACACTCGCCCAATTACTGGCCGATTTTGGTAATGGAATCAGAACAAAATATTGTTGGCTGGCTGAGTTTTCAGCTTTTCTACGGACGCGCCGCTTATCAGCATACAGCAGAAGTTAGCATCTACGTCGCACCCGATCGCCAACGCTGCGGAATCGGACAAAATTTATTGCAATCGGCAATTGTGCGGAGTCCAGAATTGAAGCTTAAAACTCTCATAGGAATAATTTTTGCTCACAATCAGCCGAGTGTAAGATTGTTTGAGAAATTTGGCTTTCAGCGGTGGGGATATATGCCACAAGTTGCCGAACTTGACGGCGTTGAAAGAGATGTCGTAATTCTCGGTTTGCGTTGTCTGTAGGGAAACGGCAATGCTTTTTATCGTGTTAACTTAAGATTAAAAACCTTTGTATTTCTCGCTTATAGCCGAGGCCAGATCCCCCTAAATCCCCCTTAAGAAGGGGGACTTTGAATGCTATTTCTTGTCCCCCCTTCATAACGGGACGAAACAGAAGACTCTTCCCCGTTAAAAAGGGAGACTTTGAACACTCTTGTCCCCCCCTTCTTAAGGGGGGTTAGGGGGGATCTGGACTCAGCTACAAGCGAGGTTTTCCCAAGCAAAATCGGCCCAGACGATCTGATGTTTGCTCAATCTGCTAAAATTTGAATTTCATCCAAAGATGCGATCGCCACATCAGCATTTTCCAAATGACTAACCTGGGCTTTTCCCCAACAAATCCCGATACAGCCAGCAGCGCCCGCATTTTTACCCATCTGAATATCGCCCGCTGAATCTCCCACCATCAAAGTTGCTGCCGGATTTACTCCGAGTTTCTCACAAGCTTGCAAAAACAATTTCGGATCAGGTTTATGAAGCGTTGAATCCACTCCCATTTCTAACTGAATCCACTCGGCTAATGCGTGGTATTTCACAAATTTTTGCACCGATTCTGTTGTAGCAGCCGAAAGAATTCCCAGTTTTAAACCCGATTCCGAAAGATATTTCAGCACTTCCAAACTGCCGACAAATAAAGGAGAAACAGCACTATTTTTAAACATTTCGTCAGCTTCGTCAAAAGCGCGACGCGCAATAGTTAAAGATTCCAGCCATCCCCTGCCGGTTTCGGCGATGTATCCCGCTGCAACAATCTCATTTTCCCTGCGACTACCGACTGCTAGCAAGCCTGTGGGGTCGATGCTGCCACCTTCGATGCCGAAAGCCATTTGTAAAGGCTCTCCAACGCCCGGAATTTGAGCGTCTGCGAGGCGCGATCGCTTAATTCCCAACAATCTCAAAAATTCTTGAGAATCCTCTAGAGTGCCGTCTTTGTCAAAGATTACGGCTTGGATATTCGAGAAGGTAATACCCCGACATTTAATAGTAACCAAGAATCTGAACTCCGTAATTTTTATATTTTTTGTATCGTCTCATATTGTCCTATTTTTCTGGGGGGGTGACAACCCGCCCCAAACCCATAGTTAGTAAGGATTGAGCCAACTTGTGGTAAAAAAAGATAGGCAGC